>JALZDV010000097.1 GCA_030862345.1 Actinomycetota bacterium
GCTTTCTCCTCAACCTTTGTTGCCGGCGGCACAGCTCATGCAAGTAGTGTAGGAACGGGATCGCGCTGTGTCTGTACGCAGTTTTGCGTAGTCTCTGGCCAAGCCATCCCGGAGATCAGACTTGGTCTCCCGAGCCCAACCTGCGCTTCATGGCAGCTTCGGGAGGTCGGGACCGGAGCTCCCCCAAGTTCAGCCAACTGACGGACTGACGGTTCCCTGATCGGATACGGCCGCGCTGTGACGCATAGGTGCATCCAGCGGCCCGCAGCTCGGCGTACTGGCCTGCGACCGCCTGGATCAGGTGTGGTGCGGTGGGGAGCTCTATGACGAGCTCCGGGACGAGCCGCTCGACCCGGACGCCCTCGATGCCGCCCACGAACTGGAGCGGCTCGGGTTCGATCCCGCCGCGCGTGCCGGGCCCGGCGCCGTCGGTCCCGGAGTCTCGGAGGGCGGCAGCATGATCGCGTTGAGTGTCCGCCAGCCCTGGGCGTGGGCGATCCTGCACGTGGGCAAGGACATCGAGAGCCGGCCTGGTCCACCCGCTATCGAAGCGGCATCGGGGTGCACGCGCCGCGCACCGTCGAGCGGACCACGGTCGACGAGCTATGTCGCCGCGGTTGGCCGATGCCACCGAGTCGCCCACCGCCCGCGATGCTAGGCACCGTGACGGTGACCGGCTGCGTCCGCGCCGCCGCCTCGGAGTGGGCCGTGCCCGACCAGTATAGAGGGGGTAGTCGGCGCAGCGTGCTGAGCCCGACGATGTCCGTGAGCGCCGCCGGAGCTCCCGGTGTCAGCTGGCCGCTGCGAAAGGCGGCGAAGCCGAGGATGCTGTGTGGCGACCACGGTCAACCCGGGCACCGTCATCAAGTTGTGGTCCGGACGGTCGACGGTGATGCGCACGAGCCCTGGGTTGGCATGGTTGACGGCAGTGCAGGAGACCGTGTCGCAGCCGACGGGAGTCGGCCAGTGGCCCGTCCCCACCCAGCGCCTGTGCGATGAGGGTTATTAGAAAGCTTTTTCACTGAAGTTTTTCGGCGCGCCTCCGACAGAAACAACGACCCCTCCAGAAGAATGTGATGGACAGCGCCAACAGTTCATCACACCCCGGAGGGATCGTTGCCTTCTCACCGTATCACAGGACATGACGAGGAGCAGGTCGAAGAACTCGCGTCCCACCTGGAAACAAGGATCGAGTGGGACCAGGGGAAAGGCCGACCGCGTAAGCTGACACTGCGCCAGACGTTGCGCGCGGTCGTGCTCTACGAGCGACAGAACATGACCCAAGAAGTGATCGCCTGGATCTACGGCGTCAGCCAGCCGCAGATCTCAACCATGATCAAACTCCTGGAGCCGCACATCGAGGCTGTCTTGGCCGAGTTCGTGCCCGACCCCGCCGACACGCTGCCGACCGGGTGTCATGCACCGACGGAGCGCTGCTGCCCTGCTGGTCATACGAGGGTCACCCCGAGCTGTACTCCGGCAAGCACCACACCACCGGCCACCTCGTCCAGGTCGCCAGTGACCTGGACGGTGACGTGCGGGCGATCTCTGATCAGACACACGACGGTCAGCCCTGGTCACTTCACGTCAATGCAACAGTACCGCGCACCTCCTGGCTACGTTCGGGGAACGGGCTCAACCCGCCGGCCACCACGAGCAGGTATGGGCGTCTCGACGACACTCCAACGCTTCCGCGCTACGTAAAACTACGTATGGTGGTGCGCTTCCGCGTGGGTTTCGCTGTTAACACGTTGCGGCTTGGCTGTTCGTGTCCATACCCAGGTCTTACCGGCCACAAGGAGGGATTAATGATGTCGGTGCCCATTCTCGTTGCGTTGGACGCAGAGACGCTTGGATCGCCCGTGTCGGCGCTGGCGATGTCTCCGGATGGCCGCCGCTGCTATCTGGGCGCCGGCAGATCCGGTCACCTGCGCGAGCAGCTCGGCGTCGTCGACATCGGCGAGGACGGCAAGGTTGTCGGCCTGCCGCGATGGTACCGGATTACGGAGGAGGCGCTGACGATCGGCGACAGCTCCGTCGTGCTCCAGGTCTTGCCGCATCCGTCCGGGTCGAAGCTGTATCTGATCTTCAGGCACTCGCTGGTCCAAGCCCAGAAACCGCTGGTCGTCTTTGACCTCGTCGACGGCGAGCCCACCGGTACGCCGCGGACTTATCCGAGTGAACTGTTCTTCGGGAGGGTCCATGCGCTGGCCCTGCATCCGGATCCCAGTGTCGGCGTGCTGTACAGCGTCACCCGTCGCCAACGGGGTGTCGGCATGTACAAGCTGAACAACGATCTCGAACCCGACACCCCGGTCCAGCTCGCGACATTCGGCAGCAGCTTGGGCAGTGACGACGTAGCAGTCAGCGCAAATGGGAAAAAGCTGTACACCGGCACTATCAGCAGCACCAGCTCCCCTGACGCAGAACCAGTTCTGCAGGTGGTGGATCTCGGCTCCGACGGGAAGCCGGTCACCGGTGCCAACGTGGCGACCGTGCCCGTGGGACCGTCGCCGGAACCGGTCCCACGGTTCTTGCGCTTCCTCGTCAGCTCCAACGCGGTGTACCGACGGCCCCATTTCGAGGCGGCGGCCTCCTTCGAGCAATGGCCGCTGGTCAGCGTGGCGCTGGACGCCAACGGCGGGCCGGTCGGTTCCGCACGGCCACACCCGCAGCTTGTCGGACAATCCTTCGCCCTAGCTAGTGCGGGAGATCAGATCTTCGCGCTGCGGGAAGCGTCGACCGTCGACACCTTCACTCCAGCAAAAGTTGTTGCCAGCTCGGCCGTAATCCAGTCGGCGCCGCTCGGCCAGGACGGCGTGCCGGACGCTCCAGTCGAGATCGCTCGCCTGAGCCGGCGCTCTGCCGTCAGTGGCGGTGTCGGTGGTGTTGGCAAGCTCGCCATCGCCGCCGGGCGAGCAGTTGCAATCACCCGGGTCCAGCCGCTCCGGCCGGGCGACAACACGGGCTTCCTGGCTAACGAGGTGCGCGGCTGGCACATTCGGGTGACGCCAAAGTACGCCCGAACGAGAGACAAGGAGCTCACCAAAGTGCGCTGGCTGCTCAAGCCGACAAGTCCTCTGGTGTTCTTCGACGTCGCCATCGGCCAGCCGTCGGCATGGTTGCCGTTGGATGACTACCTGAAAGACAAGCCTGGGCGTGCCACGTTCAATATCGAGGCTCGTACGTCGGCCCCGGACCCCGCTCAGGACGCCGTTGTGGCGGTGGAGTTCGATCTGGAGATCGCGGATGGTCATCCGGATACGGGCGGGACGATCTTGCGCCATATGAACGACAGCGTCGAGGGCAATCTGCTGTGGTTTCTGTTGCCGACCTATGATGTCCGGTGGGCCTCGGACCGGCTCGATACCATCCAGCTCGTCAGCGGCTATGCGCAGGAGTTCGTGAAGCCGGCCCAGGCGGTTGCAGTGCCCGCGAACCGGCTGCCGAAGAAGTTCCCGATTTCTTGTTTCACCGTCGTCGGCAGCCAGGGCCACCGAGAGCAGCTCGACGCCCAGATCAGAACAGTGCGAGCACTGGGAATAAACACTGCGCTTGTTCGTGACTGGGGTGCGCTGCCGCCGGCTGACATCGCGGGCGTTCTGGCCAAGCATGGCCTGACCATGCGTAGCGGCGCCGCCGCCGGTAACCGGCCCGATCCCGCTCGGCTTCCGATCACCTTGCCGGGAATCTTTGCCTTCGACGTCGCGATGACCGATGCAAACATCGAGGCGTGGGCGGCCAAGATGGTACAGGAGATCATTTTGACCAATGGCACCACGCTAGACCAGATCATCGACTACAAGATCATCGATGAACCCGCCTGGTACTTCCCGCAGATGCTCAACGAGGTCCGGGCCAACGCGATCTATCTTGAGGCGTTCCGGCAATATCTTCGCGCCAAGGGGCTGGCTCCGGCCGACGTCGGCGCCGACGACTGGCCCACCGTGATCCCCATCGGACGAGGGGCAGTCGGCCAGGACGATGCATCACGGCGGCTATTCGTCGAAAGCGCACGATTCTTCATCGACTCAGCGACGGAGGGCACCGCGAAACTCCGCAACGCGCTGCGCGCGGCCCTAGGTCACGATCGCGCGACCATCAGCGTGAATACCAACCTCAAGCCCAACCTCGTGCACCGGCCCCACCCGAAGGTGAAGGCGTTCAACAACCCGAACAACCCAGATGCGAGCGATCCGATCATCGGACCGGACCTGGCCCTTGCTGGATACGACTGGCTGCATGCCGGGCGCCGCAGCGCCTACTCCGTCATGAGCATGGACAACACCCTGGACCACGACCCGCAGGCGGTGTCGTTCCTTGGCGACTTGCTGCGATCGGCATCGGCCAAGGGCAGCGCGGGTTGGACCGCCTACATCAAGGGCAACCAGCTCGGGCAGCTGCCGTTCGGCCCGAAATATCGGCTGCTCTCGCTGGCCGGCCATGGTGCGTCCCTGATCGACCTGTTCAGCTTCGGCCCCTCCGCATTCAGCGCGGACGGTTGGTCAGACCTGATCGCTGAGTACGGCCCTATCGCTCGGGCGGTGGAAATGCTCGGCGCCGCCGAGGACCACATCGTCGGTGCGAAGCCGGCCCAGGCCACGGTTGCGCTGCTGTCCCCATCGGGCAGCCAGCTGTGGGACGCCGACAAGGACTTGGACCTGTATCTCAACGAGGTCGAGCATCTGCACACGGCGCTGGTCCATCGGGGGTACGCCGTGGACTTGGTGGACCAGCACGACCTGGAACACGGGGGCCTAGAGCGTTATCGGGCGCTGTATCTGACCGGGCCGAACCTGTCGGTGGCCGCCCAACAGAAGGTGGCCGACTGGGTAGCCACCGGTGGGGTCCTCGCCGTGACCCCCGGTGCGGCTACGGCCGATGAGCTCAACCGACCGACGAGCGTCCTCAACGACGTGCTTGGCCAGAACTCTCGCACCGGCGAGCGGTTCGCGGCTCTGGGCACCAGGAAGGCCGACGAGGTGGAGTTCGGACAGGACCTGGCTCTCACGGACGCCGGCGTGCTTCCCAAGCAGTCCGGATTCGTGGACGGGATCATGTCGGTGCGGGAGCCGATAACGGTGCTGGACGTCGCCCAGAGCAAAGCCGATGTCGTCGGCGTGTATCGGACCAGCGGCCGGTTCGCAGTCAGCCAGCGGCGCCACGGGAGGGGAGTGGCGATCGCCTACGGGTTCTTCCCCGGCGCGCATTACTACCACTCGGCCGACCGGGCTATCACCATCCGGTTGCCTAAGGCCTACGGCGCCACCCAGCGTGAGGTCGTCGTCACCCCGTCCCGCATCGCGGGCGGCGCCCGACCGGTAGAGGTGAGCCTGCCCGGAGTGGAGGCCTGCCGGCTGGACAAGCCCGGCGACGCCCGGAGCGCGATCGTCCTGCTCAACTGGACCGCCGTGCCCCAGCCCTCCATCACCCTCACCGTGCCCAACACCACGGCCACCAGGGCCCGCTCCGTCGAGCGCGGCCGCTTGGCCGCCCAGGTCAACCCGGTGCTGCGCCAACTCGAGGTCAGCCTGCCCATCACCGACGTCGACATCGTCCTTCTGGACTAGCGATTTTTAGTTCGCATGCTCCGTAGCCTTCATCCTCGCCGACCTGGACGGCTCAGTGATTGTGCACGACCGCTACCAGAACTACGACAGCGCCGAGCTCGGACCGCTGGTCCATCAGCTGTGTTGTGCCCATTACCCCGACCTGCGGATTATCCCGACCGTGGCCTGGTCGGTGCTGGTCGGTGGGGGTGCTCGTGCTGGTTGGTCGGGATAATCGTGGGGGCGTGAGGCTGTTCTCTCCTGATTCTCGGAGAGAGGAGCGGTCATGGACGATGCGCATCGGGTTCGTGTGGTCGGCCCGCTGGAGCCGTATGCGGCGGGGCTCGCCGCGGAGTTGACCCGGCTGGGCTACACGGTGCACTCCGCGCGCCTGCAGCTGGGGTTGGCGGCGCACCTGAGCCGCTGGCTGGCCGGTGAGGGCATGGACGCCTCGATGTTGACGCCGGCGGTGGTGGCCCAGTTCCTGGTGGCCCGCCATGCCGCCGGCCATAGGGCCTACCGGTCGCCGACGTCGTTGTCGATGCTGCTCGGCTACCTGCGTGGGCTCGGGGTGACACCGTTGCCGGTGGTTCCGAAGCCGCAGGGCCTGGTCGAGGTGCTGCTGGAGCGCTACCGCCGCTATCTGGTCGATGAGCGGGGGTTGGGGGCGCCGACCGCCCGCGGTTATGTCGATCTCGCCCGGCCGTTCGTCATCGGCCGGGCCACTCCCGACGGGGTCGACCTGGCGGGCCTGTCGGCTGCGGACGTGGTGGGCTTCGTATCAGCCGTCAGCGGTGAGCGGACACCGAAGGCGGCCCAGCAGATGGTGACGGTGCTGCGGTCGCTGCTCAGGTTCTGCCACGTCCAGGGCCTGCTGGAGGCCCGGCAACGGTGATGTCCTGGCCTTCAGCTACAACAGTCAGGTTCTGCCACGTCCAGGGCCTGCTGGAGGCTCCGCTGGCCGCGGCGGTCCCGAAGGTGGCCAACCGGCGGGCAGGACTGCCGCGTTTCCTGGAACCCGCCCAGGTCCAGTCGCTGCTGGCATCGTGTGATCGC
>JALZDV010000363.1 GCA_030862345.1 Actinomycetota bacterium
GGCGTGCGGTCCGGATCCTCCGGTGGCGCCATCGCCGGACTGCCGACTGGAGCGGCACCCCCGGCGGCCACGACCGAGTCAGCGCAGTCGAAGATTCCGGCGCTCGCGGTCAAGGGCCTGTCCGAGCCGCGATCTGTGCCGCTGACCTACAGCGCGCCGACCCTTGACGGCGCGAGGGGTGCGACCGGTGGCGCCGGTGTTACAAGGACGACGAGCAGCAAGACCGGAACGGTCAAGACGGCGACCGTGAGCGGAACCGCCACGCAGTCGCGCAACTCCTTGTGCGCCTGCGGTTCCGGGAAGAAGTTCAAACACTGCCATGGAGCCCCCGGCAGGGCCTAGCTACCTGATCCCCTTTCGACTCAGGGGACCCCTGCAACGTTAGGTACGTTGGAATCTTCCCCTGATCAGCGAGTCGATCAGCCAACCGTGAGGCTGACGCATCGCCAGCGTCCGTCGATGCCCTCCAATCTGGCCGCCACCGCGTGCCACCGTCCATCCCACCGTGCGACGGCACAGACCTCGGCCACTCCATCTGCCGGCTCACACACCCGGATCCGGGCGATGGTCACACCCTCTGCGCGTAACGCCGCGGAGCCCCTCCGTTGTCCGCTGCTCTGGGCAACCCGGACGATGTCTCGATAGACACCCCAGCTGGTCCAGGACTGCAGCTGGGTCGGGCTCCGGCGCCCAGCCAGCGACTCGAGAACGGCTTGCAGCAGCCGTCGTCCCCAGGGCGCAGGTTCGGGCAGGTCCTGTCGGTCGGTGATCTGCGGTCCGAAGAGTGGATCGTGGTCCGGCGTGGCCGGAGGGATCCGCAACGGGAGCGCCAACTGCGGCGCACAGGTCGGGACGAGCTGCAGCGTTCCCTGACGATCATCCAGAGGTGGCTCGTGCGGGGGAATCGGGCCCAGCCGCAAGCGCGCTGCGCCGGTAGCGGAATGCGGCCGGCCGGATCCGCCTGGATCCTGGCCGGCGAGCAGATCGATAACGGGTGCGGACACGGGTTCTCCTCAGGGCAGGGACGGCGGAGGCACGGGCGCCAGTGGTGGTCAGGAAGTGTGGGACCGGGCAGCTGGCGGGCGGGTCACGGCGCTGGCGCCTGAAGTACCTGGCCGGGATAGATCAAGTCCGGGTCGTGGATCTGAGCGCTGTTGGCCTGCCACCACGCGTCGACGGCAGCCAGGATGGATGCCGGATCCATCGGCTGGTTGGCCCGGACCAAGGCGAGCTCGGCGATGTCCCACAGACAGTCTCCGGGCTGGACCACGTAGCCCGGCCCCTCCGGCCCAGGGGTACCCGATTCCGGCGGCGGACCCGGCTGGGGTACAGGCGATGGTTCGGTGGGAGGCGCCGGCGGCCAGTCGGGGACGGCCGCAAGTGCGGTTCCGGTGGCGCGCGGCCAGTCCAGGGACACCGAGATTGCCGCCATCGTGGCCACCGGTGCCGCGCTGGCCACCGAGGTCCCCGTCAACAGGCCCAGGCCCAAGGCCAGCGTCACGAAGCGACGGAGGGTGGCCGGAAGCAGCCAGGCAGCGAGTCGGCTGAACAGCCACCCGATCACGCCGGGCGCCGCGCTGCCGAGGACCAGAAGCGCTCCCAAGCCGACCCAGCACAGCAGCAGCCAACCGATTGCTGTGGCCAGCACGAGCACGAACGCGTCAGCCCCGGCGGCTGTCACGTAACCCTGCGGATCAGCGGCCGCGGCCGAGATCTGCGCGTGGTCCGCGCCGGCCAGTCGCAGGACCGTCGCCACGAAGATCAGTCCCACCGCGACCAGAAGGCCACGCGATTCCCGGCGCGGAGTGGCACTCAGTGGGGGCATGTGTAGATCAATAGCAGTAAACTCAAGCAAACGCAATCAAATGCATTGAAAGACGAAGAGTGAGCTAGGTGGAGGATCGCTACGGTGGTCGGGGGCCGGGACGAGGGGCCGCCGGCCCTGCCTGACGGGACACCGCCGATCGAGGGGGAAATGCGCTGGGCTCGGCTTTTCGCTGATCTGGAGGCTCAGCTCCAGGCCGAGGAAGCCATCGACCTGGCCAGTGAGGTGGCCTCCCGAACCCGCCATGAGAGCGGCCAACTCTCGATGGCCGATCGACTTCGCGCCGCTGTTGGTCACCCGGTTCGGATCGACTGCACGGGCGTCGGAGAACTCGGCGGCACGCTTCAGGACGTAGGCACGGGATGGTTGTTGCTCGACGAGGGACGGGGCCGGGAAGTCCTGGTGAACCTCTCCGCCGTCGGCGCCGTACAGGGACTGAGCCAGCGCAGTGCGTCTGGCTCGCACAGCGAAGTCGGCCGGCGGCTCGACCTGCGCTATGCAATCCGGGGCTTGACCCGCGATCGGAGCCCGTTGCAGGTCCTGTTGACATCCGGCCAGGTCCTGACCGGCACCTTCGACCGGGTGGGATCAGACTTTGTGGAACTGGCCGAGCATCTGGTTGGTGAACTGCGCCGGCCGAGCGAGGTGCGTGCGGTACGGATGGTGTCCTTGAGTGCGGTGGCGGCGGTACGAACGATCCTGGCCTGATCAGCTCATCTTTCGTGATGCACAGGTCCGCTGTGCTCCGCGTCCAGTGCGACTGCTGCCTCGGCATACTTCCGCTCGATGTAGGCATCGAGCTGGGTTATCTCGACCCTCCACTGGTTTCGCCCACCGATCTGGATCGCCGAGAGCTCCTTGCTGCGCACCAGCGCATACGCCTGCGACCACGAGATATTGAGGATCTCGGCGACGTCATCAAGCGTCAGGAAGCGCTGCGGGGGCATGACTGATCCTCCTTCCACCATGATGGTGCGTCCACAGTGTGGCAAACCCTGGGCAGCAGGCGCCGACCCACTGTGGACGAGGTGCAGCGCACGTTCCCCCGATAGTGGATCATCGCTTGCGCACGTTCCGCGAAGCCGCGGAAGTATGACGACGCAGGGGAGAAACGTGGGGACTTCGGGTACCGCGGCCGCCGCTCAGATTCCGCCCGGCGCGCCCGCCGGCTCGCCCACACCACGACGGCTGCGTGCACCGCGATGGCTGAACTTTCGCCTGATCGCGGGGATCCTGCTGGTGCTCGTCAGCGTGGTCGCAGGTGCCAGAATTCTCACCGCAGCCGACGCCTCCGACGTGGTCTGGGCGGCCGAGAGCGATCTGGCCGCGGGGACGATCCTGGCCGACGGTGACCTCCGCGCCGTCCCGGTCAGCCTTGCCGAGGCCGGACCGGCCTACATGCTCAGCTCGACTGATCCGGTTGGGCGAGCGCTGCGCAGCCCGATCAGCACGGGTGAACTGTTGCCGCGATCAGCTCTGGCCGAGACCTCCACGCTGGTAGACATCGCGCTGCCGATCGCCGCAGGTTTTGTTCCACCCAACCTGCAGCGCGGCCAGCTCGTCGACGTCTACGCGATCGACGCAACGCCCACAGCAACAGCGCCCAGCGTGCCGGATCGACCCGAGCCGGGCACCCAGACGCCAGCGCCCCCCTCCTCGCCTTCGTCTGGGATCGTCACGATGGTCGCCGAGGCAGTCGTGGTCCAGCTCATCGCTGGTCGCTCCGACGGGGCTCTGTCGATCGCCAGCTCGACGATCCAGGTCGTCATCTCGGTCGAGGCCGAGCAGGCCCCCGACGTGTTCGCCGCGATCGCCGGCAAGGAGCTCGCGGTGGCCGTACGGTCGTCGCTGTCACGACCCACGCAGGCCACTGAGCGGCCTGCGGGGACCCGTACCCCTGATCCCGCCCCACCGACCACCCCGACCCAGACACCCTGATGGGACTGCCCGTCCTCACGGCCGTCACCGGTGCCACCTGGGAAGCCGACCTCGTCGGAGAACTGGATCGCGCAGACCATGGGGTCACCGTGGTGCGACGCTGCGTGGATCTGGCCGAACTGCTCGCAGCAGCCGCCGCGGGTACGGCGCGCGCGGCCCTGTTGTCTGCCGAGCTGCGCCGACTCGACCGGGATGCGGTCACCCGCCTGTCCGCGTCCGGAATCGCAGTGGTCGGCTTGTTCGACCCTGGAGATCTGGTGGCCGAGAATCGGCTGCGCGAATTGGGAGTCGGCCAGGTCCTGCCGGCTGATGTCGGCGCGAACCTCATCGCCTCGGCCCTGCGGGCTGCGGCCGATGGCTTGGGTGAGACCTCCGTCCGGTTCGATCTGGGCGACCCGGGCGCGGCCATGCCCCGGCTCGGCGCACCCGCACCACCCCCGACCCAGCCGGTGGGCAGGGGGCAGATCGTCGCGGTCTGGGGGCCGACGGGAGCCCCCGGCCGAACGACCGTGGCGGTCAATCTCGCCGACGAGGCCGGTCGACTCGGCGCCCCCACGATGCTGATCGACGCCGACGTCTACGGGGGAGTCGTCGCTCAGTATCTCGGCCTGCTCGACGAGTCGCCCGGCATCGCTGCGGCGGCGAGATCGGCCAGTGCCGGGACCCTGGATGCCGCGGCGCTGGCCCGGATCGCCTGGGCGGTGACC
>JALZDV010000369.1 GCA_030862345.1 Actinomycetota bacterium
CGGCGGCGCCGCCCCGAGATCAGATCCTCGGGACGGCGCCGTTGTTCAGCCGGTGTTGAAACCGTCGATCAGTCCTCCGATGGACCGACGTAACCCTGGGCGAGGTCGGTGGTGAACAGATCCTCCACCAGAACCAGACCTCCCTCGGCGTCCGCGCTCGGCTGGGCGATGAAGATCTCGCGAGACGGCGAGGCGCCCGGCTCGGAGTAGTCCAGCGGGGCGATGATCCCGCCGGTGTCGCCGTTGTCGGTCTCGGTCAGCGCGGTCTGAAGCCCGGCTCGGGTGAGATCACCGTTGTCGCAGGCGCGCTGGATGACCGAGGCGTAGATCGTTGCCACGCCGTAGCCGTAGAACTGCCCGCCGTTGGGGGAGGCGTCCGGGAACTTCTCCACCAACCGATCGCGCAACTCCTGAGCTTCTGGTGTGTCGGTGGCGTAAGGCGTAGTCGAGGTCTCCACGAACAGGCTCGCCTCCAGCGCCGCAGCGGCTGGGCTGTCCAGCAGTGCCGGCGCGAACACCGGGTTGCTGCCCAGGAACGGGATGTTCAACCCGCCCGCGACCGCCGAGCCGACCGCGGAGGCGGTTTGGGCCGGCGAGGTGGTCAGGAAGATCGCCGTCACGCCCTGGCTGCCAAGGGAGGAGATGGCGCCGGACAGATCCTGGTCGGTGGACTTGACCTGCACCTCGACCAGGTTCAGGCCGAGTTCCTGCGAGGCATACTGGGCGCCGAGCAGACCGTTGGCACCGTACTCACCCTCGATGTAGATGTGTCCAACCGTGTCGCCTTCGGCGATCATGCCTCCATCCATCATCCACTGGATTCCGTTGATCATCTCGAGGTCATAGGTCGTGCCGCCCATCAAGATGTACGGGTTCTCCAGCAGGGTGGAGGCCCAGGACGCAGGGGCTGTCACCATCTCGTCTGCCGTGATCTGGTCGAGCAGCGCGGTCGTCATGGGCGAGCCGATCAGCTGGGTGAAGCCCAGGACATTGGGGCCGACCTGGTTGTAGAGCTGGACAGCCTGCTGGACGTCGTACCCGTGGTTCTGGATGTCCAGCTCGATCTGCCGGCCGCAGATGCCGCCCTCTTCGTTGATCGTGTCGTAGACGAGCTGATTGCCCTGCACGATGCCGGTGGACAGTGAGGCGAACGGGCCGGTCAGGTCGGTCAGGATGCCCAGGTTGATGGTGTCGTCGGTGACGCCGAAGTCGGTCTGCACGTCGGCATCGCTGCCTCCGCCGTCACCACCACCACCGCCTCCGCCGCCGTCGTCTGCGCGGGTGCTGCACGCCGTGACGGCGAGCACCGTCGCCACGCCGAGTGCAGCAGCCGCACGTGCTCTGCGAATGTTCATCAATGTTCCTCATCTCGGTTTGACTGGTTGCTCGCCCGGTCGGGCGCCTCCCGCTGCGGTGGGCCATCTCCTGGAGAGGAGGAAGCCGGATCCGCAGTCGGTGAGTCTTGGGGGGTGGTGGCCCTAGCTTGCTCCGGCGAGGCCGCCGCTGTCACTTTCACAGCCTGTGGGTCGGATACGACGGTCTCCGTGGTGGCCGCTTTCACAGTCCGCTTGGTCATTCGGGCCGCTCCGGAGATCCGTGCGATGAACCGCCGTCCGACCGCGCCCAGCCCACCGGGTTCCACCAGGAGGACGATGACGACCGCCCCGCCGTAGAGGAACTTGGCCAGCGTCGAGGCATCCAGGCCGCCGGTTCCTGGCTGGGCGAGGAACGGGAACAGGTCGGAGTACTGCTGGAAGATGGCCGGCAGTGCGGTCACGAAGCTCGCCCCGACGACCGCGCCGACGACCGAACCCAAGCCGCCGATCACGATCATGGCGAGATAGGAGATGGACAGCACCAAGCCGAAGGACTCCGGTGTCGGGCGCAGGACCAGGGCAAGCATCACGCCGGCCAGTCCTGCGTACAGCGAGGACAGCACGAAGGCATAGGCCTTGTATCGGGCCACCCCGACGCCCATGACCGATGCGGCCACCTCGCGGTCGCGGACCATCTGCAGGGCACGCCCGGGGCGGCTACGCAGCAGGTTGCGGGCGAACAGGCAGGCCAGCACCAGCAGGACGAGAAAGAGGTACCACAGCCGCTCGTTGCGGCCGAACGGGACATTTAGTACGAACAGGTTCTCCGGGCTCTCGTTGCTGAACTCGAAACCGAACAGGCGAAACGGCTCGGCCGGACGGCCGTTGAACCCGCCGGTGACCGTCTGCCAGTTGAACAGCAGGTGCTGCCCGATCAGGACCAGAGACAGCGACGCCACGCCGAGGTAGATGCCACGCAACCGGGAGGCGATCGGGCTGAACAACAGACCGGCCACGCCGGCGAGCAGGACTCCGCCGATGGCGCCCAACACCGGGTGCAGCCCCAGCCCGCCGTACTGTACCGCCTGGCCGCCGGGCTGCCCGGAGAGGTAGGCATAGGAATAGGTGCCGATGGCCAGGAAGAAGGCGTGCGCCAAAGACAGCTGACCGGTGACCCCGGTGAGCAGGGTCAGCCCGACCGCACCGACGGCAGCCGCCATGCAGGTGAGTCCGATGTAGAGCAGCGAACCGCCCTGATAGATCGGGAACAGGGCAAGGAGCAGCACCGCGATGCCGGCGAGGATCCATTGCAGGCGCCTGCTGCGCCGCTGCGGATCGGGCGGCGCGGCGGCCACGGCTCGGGCCCGGTTATCCGACTCAGCAGCCGACTTCCGCGGCGGATTGCTCGGGGCGTCTGCTGCGGACGCACTCGTCCCCACGATCGTGGTGTCAGACACGGGCAAGATCCTTCGTGCCGAACAGCCCGGACGGTCGGACCAGCAGGACGATGATCATGATGACGTACGGCATGATCTCGCCGAAGCCACCGCCGAGGAAGGTCAGGTAGTTGTCGTAACCCAACGCCAGTTGCTCGGCCATCCCGACCAGCAGTCCGCCGACGATGGCACCACCGGTCGAGTCCAGTCCACCTAGGATCGCAGCCGGAAAAGCCTTGAGCGCCAACCGGGTCACGCTGCCGTCCAACCCTGGCGTGGGGAAGGCGACCAAGAAGACCACCGCGACCGTGGCCAGCAACCCGGCCAGGATCCAGGCGATCGCCGAGACCCGGCCCCGCCGGATACCCATCAACGCAGCCGCCTCGGGGTCCTCGGCGCTGGCCCGCATGGCAATGCCCCACTTGGTGTATTTGAAGGCCAGGAAGAAGGCCGAGACGAGCAGGGCCGCAACGATGATCGCGGCCACCCGGCTCGTCGCGACCTCCACACCACCGAAGTTCATCGTGCTCGCGCCGAACGGGTCTCGAAGGGTGCGGGCATCGACACCGACCCGTCGTACGAGTTCCGCGGCGATGATGATGTCGACCCCGATCGTGACGATGGCCAGGGTGTTGACCGACGCCTGGGTTCCTCGCAGCGCGAGGATCCGCTCGATCAGCACGGCTCCGAACGCGGCGACGAGGATGCCGAGCAGGAGCGCGGAGAAGAAGCCGAAGTCGTCGGAAAACTCGCTGATCGTGAAGCCACCCAGGAACAGCAACGACCCTTGGGCGAAGTTGACCACCTCAGTTGCCTTGAAGATGATCACGAAGCCGAGCGCGATCAATGCGTACACCGCTCCGACGGACAGTCCGTTGATCAGCAGTTCGAGGAAGAGGCTCACCTGGTTTCCTCCCCCCCGGTCTCGTGGTGACTGGCCTGCCGAGCGGCGGCGACGTCGGCCGCCGAGCCGAGATAGGCACGGATGACTTCCGGGTCGTCCTGGACATCGCGCGGCGGGCCGTCGGCGATCCGTTTGCCGAAGTCCAGGACAGTGACCCGGTCGGCGATGCCCATCACCAGACCCATGTCATGTTCCACCAGCACGATCGAGATCCGCAGAGTCTGCCGGATGTCTTCGATCGTCTGGCCCATCCGAGCGGTCTCGTCGGAGTTCATGCCCGCGACCGGCTCATCCAGCAGCAGCACGCGCGGCTCGATGCACAGTGCCCGGCCCATGTCGACCCGCTTCTGGTCACCGTAGGAGAGCAGCCCGGCCGGGGCGTGCAGCACCTTGGACAGACCCATGAAGTCGGCGATCTCGATTGCTCGGTCGCGGTGCCGTCGTTCCTCGCGTCGAGCGGTGGGCCAGCCGAGCCCAGCTGTGAGGAAGCCGGTCTTCATCAGATGGTGCCGACCCAGCATGAGGTTCTGCAATACCGACTGGGTCGGCGACAGCGCGATGTTCTGAAACGCCCGTGCGACCCCAAGATTCGCGATGTGGAAGGGCCGCAGGCCGGTGAGCTCTCGATGTCCCAGCAGAACCCGGCCGGACGTCGCTGGATAGACCCCGGACAGCACGTTGAACAACGTGGATTTTCCGGCGCCGTTGGGACCGATCAGAGCATGGATGGACCCAGGGGTCACCTGTAGCGAGACCGAGTCCAGGGCGGTCAACCCGCCGAAGCGCACGGTCACCGCGTCGACGATCAATTCCGGGATGTCGTCGGCCGCGGCCACCTGATCTACCGGTTGCGGCTGGTTGTGCTGAAGCTGAGGGGCGGTCATCCGGTCCACCGGCTCAGGTGCTGGCTACGGCCCTCGGCCGCCGTACCCGAGATCTCCTCCGCGCCGTGACCGAGGTAGAGGTCGCGGACCTGGTCGGTCTCGGCCAGTTCATCGGCCGGACCGGACAGGGACACCTTGCCCACCTCGAGGACGTGCGCGTACGAGGCCACCCGCAGTGCCATGCTGGCGTTCTGCTCGACCAGGAGCACCGACGTACCCATGCCGTTGATCTCCAACACGATCTCACCGATCTGCTCGACGATCTGCGGTGCCAGGCCAAGGGATGGCTCATCCAGCAGGAGCAGGCTCGGGCCGGCCATCAGGGCGCGGCCCATCGCCAGCATCTGCTGCTCGCCACCGGAGAGCAACGAGGCCCGCTGGGTGCGGCGCTGCGCCAGGATGGGGAACAACGTGAACACCCGCTCCCGCAGCTTCGACCGTTCGGCCTTGGACGCCGCGGAGTTCATCCCGCCCGCGCGCAGGTTCTCGTCAACGGTGAGCCGGCCGAAGATCCGCCGCCCCTCCGGGGACTGCACGATGCCACGGCCGACGGTCTTGGCCGGGTCGAGCCGATCGATGCGCGTGAAATCAGACCCCTTGCCGGCTGCGCTGTAGGAGATGGAGCCCTGCTCGATACGGCCTCGATGCAGGCGATGAGTTCCGGAGATGGCCCGCAGCAGGGTGCTCTTGCCTGCACCGTTGCTGCCGAGAACGGCCACCACGCTGTTGTCGGGTACCTCGAGGGAGACCCCCTTGAGGGCCTCGACCGCCCCATAGCGCACCACCAGGTTGTCCACTTTGAGCATGAACGGCGTGGCCTCCTCGACGTGCGATGACTCGTTGTTGTCCGGTCAGCTAACAACACCCAGTCCGCCATGGGCACCCCCACGCGTTGAATGCTGCCCGCGTCAGCCCGCTACCCGGCTGTTGTTGCCAAACCGTTACCGCGACTGCCTCGTTTAGGGTGAGCCGGTGAGACTCCCGCTACTCGGACCCAGCGATCTCGTCCATGGAGTCGGCGTTGTACGGGACGGCATCGGTGAGGCCATCGAAGCGCTGCCCCGGTTGCTGGCCCTGCTCGACCAGGCGGAGACGCTGATCGGGCGGGTCGGTCAGGTGGTCGACAAGATCGAGGCCACGATCGATCGTGCGGACATCCTCATCGGCGGTGTGACTTCCACCTATCAGGCCGCCCAGCAGGTGGTGACCTCGGTCGAGGAAACCGCCGTACGCGCCAACTCCCTGCTCGGGCTCTACGAGGACCCCCTGCGCACCATGGCGCCGAAGGTGTCTGAACTAGCCGCCTCGATCGAGCCGACCGAGGTGCACGCCATGGTTCAGCTCGTGGACCGGCTGCCGATGCTGCTCAAGCATCTGGATGAAGACGTCGTCCCCATCCTCACGACCTTGGACCGGGTGGCCCCGGACCTCCATCAGTTGCTCGAGATCGCCCAGGATCTGCAGGTCGCCCTGGGCGGGGTACCCGGGATGGGTTGGCTTCGCAAGCGAGCCGAGAAGGAGGAGGACGAGGCCGAGCAGGAGGCTCGAGTCATCGAGGCCGCGACCGGAAAGCCGCCGGGCAAGCCCAAGGGGAGCCGGTCGGCTAAGACTTGATCCGGTCGACCAACTTCCACGCGCCGGGCAGCAACAGTCCGGCAGCCACCAACTTGACGCCCTCGCCGAGTAGGAACGGCACGAACCCCAGCGTCAGGCCCTCGGTTAGACCGACACCCAGAACGATCATCAACCAGCCGACTCCGACGAGAAAGATCACCAACTCGCCGAGCAGCATTGCCGGCACCGCGGAGATCACCTTGCGATCCCACGCCTTCTCCGCGAGATAGCCGGTCAGGCCAGCGGCGAGCACCGATCCCACGAGATATCCGCCGGTCACGCCGAGCAGGAC
>JALZDV010000375.1 GCA_030862345.1 Actinomycetota bacterium
GCTGTATTCAGTGGACCACATGGGTCGGCAAGGTGGCAACTCGACGGCGGTCTAGGAATTGCCGGCCCGGGCGCAGGTCCAGGTGAAACTCTCCGCCGAACTCCTCCTCGGCACCAGCACCGAACCCGCGCAGCTGCGCGGGCAGGACCGATCCCGGTCAGCATGGCCATCCGCCTGGCCGCCGACGCCCAATGGCAACGGATCATCTATTTCCCCGCATTCCGGCCAAAAATCGAGGCACCCCAGACAGATTCGCCACGCCACCGATGGCGACGCGCCCCCATACTGAGCCCGCAAGCACCGAGCGACATCGCACGCGCGCAGCTAAAGACCAGACCGTGCCGCTCGATGAGCGGGAACGTGCTGTCCATGTCGGCGTCGCAGTGGTACGGCGCGGTCATCTCGCTCAACTGCTCTGGGGTGGGCGGCTCGGTCAACGTGGCCATGGCGCGGAACAGCTGCTCCAGACCCGCTGGCGAGATCAACTCGAGACAGGTGGCGGGCTCATCCCCGGCGTTCCAGAACGTGTGCCACTGGCCGCGCGGCTTGAACAGCAGGTCGCCTGGCTCGGCCACTACTTCCCCCTCCAGGACGGCGCCGATCCGACCGGTCAGCACAACGGTGTACTCGTCCTCGTCGTGATGCCGGTGCATCGGCGCGGCCAACGCTTTGGGAGCGAAGAGATGCTGCACCAGGGCGAACCGTCCCTGACTGTCGGCACCGTCGATCATGAAACGATCGACCACCCCTTCGAAACCGGGTGGAGCTACGTCGTCACCCGCGGCCAGAAGTCGTACGGCAACGGCTTGTGCGTCCATGTGTCCTCAGATTAGGTCAGGCCGCAGACGCTAGGCCGTCGACGGAGGAGTGCACATACCAGGAATGTGGTGTTCGGCGCAGCGGTGCAATGCGATCATCATGGCGTGCCAGAGGACGCTAAGTCGCGGGCACTGGACAAGATGACCCGGCTGGCAGCCGAACCGCGAAGCCTCGTGAACTTCTGGCAGGAGGCCTCCGAGGTCTTGTCCAGCGCGCTGCCCTTCTACGACCAGCCATGTTGGTACACCGTCGACCCCGCATCCCTGCTGATCACCAGCCATTACAACCCGCACATGCCCGCCCTGCCGCCCGAGTGGCTGGCGATGGAGTACTACGACCCCGATGACGTCAACAAGGTCGCCGACATCGCCCGCTCACCGACCGGGGTCTCCACCCTTCATGAGGCCACCGGTGGCGATCCCCGCGCGACCGCGCGCTAGAAGGCCAACATCGAGTACGGCGGCGATCAGGAGCTGATCGCGGCACTCCCCCTCCGCGAGGAGACACCTGGGGGGCGCTCGGCCTCTACCGGGAATCCGGCGCCCACATGTTCGATGTCTCGGAGCAGCAGTTTCTGCGGGAAGCCGCGCCGCACCTGGCCCAAGGCGCCCGACGCTCCTTGTTGTTCGGGGAGGCCACCGACCCCGAGGGGCCACAGGCACCAGGCCTGCTGGTTCTGACTCCGGATTGGCACGTCGAATCCAGCACGCCGGGAGCAGAGCTGTGGCTCAACGAGCTACCCGACGGTGACATCCACGCCGATCGGTTGCCGTCCGCCGTCCTGTCAGTGGCGGGGCGGGCGCTGCGGAAAGTGAGCGACGACGATCATACGGACGTGGCTGTGGCTCGCGTGCTGACCCGCGCCGGTGCTTGGGTGATCCTGCACGGTGCTGTCCTGGGATCTGGTGACGAACGTCGGGTCGCGGTCATTGTCGAGCCGGCGCATCCCGCCCGAATCACATCCCTGCTGATGGCGGCCTACGGCCTCACCGACCGGGAGCGCGACGTAACCCGGCTGGTCCTGCAGGGTTACTCGACCGCGGACATCGCCGCCGACATGGTCGTCTCCCCGCACACCGTCCAACAACACCTGAAGAGCGTCTTCGACAAGACGCAGGTCCGCAGCCGCCGTGACCTGGTTGGCAAGGTCTTCTTCTCGCACTACGAGCCGCGGCTGCGGGACAACGAGCACCGGGCGCTCGCCGACAAGCCACTGCGCGGCGGTCCCGTCCGGCAGGCCGCCGTTCACTGGTCGAACAAGTCCTCCGGGATCTCCCGAACCCGGCGCAGAACGTCCGCGTCAGCCCGCTGATCGGTGCGTATGACGAGCACCCGCGGGCCACCAAGACGCAGCGCATCGCTCAGCTGCTCAGCCGCAGTCACCTCCTGCGCCGGCCAGCCCAACGATCGGGCTAGCTCGACCAGGTCCAACGAATGCGGGGTCCCGAACACCCGGTCGTAGTCGCGCTCGTACTGCGGCCGTCCGGGCTCCAGCTGGGCGAAGATCCCGCCGCCTCGGTTGTCCACGACGACCAGCGTGAGATCGGGCCGCAGCTCCGTGGCCGGAATCGGCAGGCCGCCCAGATCATGCAGGAACGCGAGATCACCGATCAGGGCGAAGCAAGGCCGAGTGGGATCGGACGCCGCGATCCCCACTGCCGTCGATATCGAGCCGTCGATGCCGGCCACGCCTCGATTCGCGAGCATCTGCACCGCGTCGCGCGGACGCGCGTACCGGTCCACATCCCGGATCGGCGTGGAGGAACCGAGGAACAGCCGGGAGCCGATCGGCAGGCGGCAGACCAGATCCCGAGCCACCTTCGCCCCGCCCAGGTAAGCCTCATCGACGATGCGGTCCTGATACTTCGACAGCACGTCGCCCCACGCCGCAATGACGTCGATCAACGCGCTCCCGACGTCTTCCTCGGACTGCTGCCGCGCGTACTCGCGACGGCGAAGGGCATCGATCGGTAGCCCCCGATCCGGCCACTGTGGACCGAATTCGTAGCACTCGACGAGAACGGCATTGTGGTCAAACAGGCGTTGCACGGCCCGGCTGAGCGTGGCCCGCCCCACCGAGACGATGCGCCGCGGCCTATGCCGCTGCAAAAACGCGTCGGACTCCAGCAGACCCAGGTAGGCGGGTACCGCAACCGACCCGGCGTTACCGGTGGGCTCGGCAAATATCGGCCATCCGTTACGCCGGGCTATCGCCACCGCGATCGCACTGACCTCGGCGGAGGTGTCGCCCATAACCAGCCAGGTCGGGTCCCCGCCGTCCACAACGGAGACCGCATCATCGGCCTGTTGTGGCCGTGGCTGCGTCGCCGTCCATGGCAATCCCTGCCCCCGTCCGTCCAGTGATTCCGGCCAGCCGTCCTCGGCCTCGCCCCGGCGACCGGACTCCGGCATCCCCGGCAGCAACGGAGCGCGCAGTGGCAGGTTCAGGTGCACAGCACCGGGACGCCCGTCTACATCCCCGCGCGCCCGCGCCAGCGCTTCGCACGTCAGCGAACGCCAGCGTTCGTTGCTTCCCGCCCGCCGTTCCGGCACCTCGACGTCGGCGAAGAAGCGCACGGCCTCGCCGTACAGCCGCACCTGATTGATGGTCTGATTCGCGCCCGCACCTCGCATTTCGGGGGGTCGATCGGCCGTCAGGGCCAGCAGGGGCACACCCGAGTACGAGGCCTCCAACACGGCGGCGTGCAGGTGCGCGGTCGCCGTACCCGAGGTGGTCAGGACTGGGACCGGCCGCCCGGATCCCTTGGCCAGACCCAGTGCGAGAAAACCGGCGCTGCGCTCGTCGGTCCGCACATGCAACTGTAATCGCCCGCGGCGCTCGGCCGCGGCCAACGCGAGAGCAACCGGTGCTGAACGGGAGCCAGGGGCCAGTACGGCATGCTCGACTCCGCCACGGACCAGTTCGTCCACGAACACCTCGGCGAAGGCCGTAGCCGGATTCACGCCGTTCGTTCGGGGCGGAGAGCTGGTCCGACGACAGCGGTCAGCCGTTTGTGCCAACGTCGCGTTGTCGCCTCGTCCGCCGCCATCTCAGTGCGCAGATCCGGATCCACCGTCCGAACCGGAAGAAAACCGTCGACCGGCACCAGTGGATCTGCGCACACGTCCCCATCCAGTAGCGCCCCCGTGGCCAAGCCGCACGCGTAGGGCAACTCGGGCAGAGCGGCTGCCAGCGCAGCGCCGGCGGCCAGCCCGACCGAGGTCTCCAACGCCGATGAAACCACCACTGGTAGACCGCAGCGCTCGGCGATTGCGAGTGCGCGCTCTACGCCGCCCATTGGCTGCACCTTCAGCACCGCGATGTCGGCCGCCCCGAGGACGCCCACCCGCAAGGGATCCCGTGCTCTGCGGATCGACTCGTCGGCCGCGAGCCGAACGCCGACCCGAAGACGCACCGCCGCCATCTCCTCCAAGGACTTGCAGGGCTGTTCGACGTACTCCAGCCCACCGGCGGCTCGGTCGAGCGCGGCTATCGCCGCGACCGCCTTCTCGACCGACCAGGCGCCGTTGGCATCAATGCGGATCGCACCGTCAGGACCGAGTGCATCCCGTACGGCCGCCACTCGCTCCATGTCATCCCCGAGTGACTGGCCCGGCTCGGCGATCTTCACTTTCGCTGTACGACAGCCCGAATCCAGCACGACCTGCTGCGCGGCCTCAGCGGTCACCGCCGGGACCGTGCAGTTGACCGGGATCCGGTTTCGCAGCGGGGCCGGCCACGTCCCGGCCGCCGCCTCGACGGCACCGGCCCACCAGCGCCTGGCTTCCGCGGCGCCGTAGTCCCAGAACGGGGAGAACTCGCCCCAACCCGACGGTCCGCGGATCAGCATCCCCTCCCGAACTGTGATCCCGCGAAACCGGGCTTTCAACGGAATCGAGTACACCGCTACCGCCATCTGCCATCCCTGCGACGACGTCCACAGAGGCTCAGACACGCGGGTTAGATTAGTCGCCGATGGCGCGCCCCATGACGGTATTGCCCGCGCAGCCGGTGGCCGACGTCACGAGCGCACTGATCGATGCCCTGTCCGGTGCCAGCGCCCTGTGCGTACTTCCGGATGCCCCAGCGCCGTCCGGGCGCAATTGGGAAAGCGTCCTGCATCTGGATCAGCCTCCTCCTGACGAGGTCGCCGCCCTGGTCGCGACCTCCGGTTCCACCGGCCGTCCGCATGCCGTCATGCTCACCGCCGGTGCGCTGCTGGCCAACGCGCACGCGGCGCTACGCCGACTCGACGGACCCGGGGCCTGGCTGCTCGCCCTGCCCGCATCCTCGGTCGGCGGTCTTCAGGTGCTCATCCGCGGTCAAATGGCGAACTTGGATCCAGTTTGCCTCGATCTCACCGCTGGTTTCCGCCCGGACACCTTCGCGCTCGCCGCGCTGCAGATGCCCGTCGGACTGCCGCACTACACCTCCCTGGTGCCCACCCAACTGAGCCGACTCGTCAACACCGGTGGGGTGGCCCTTGAAGCCTTGGCCGGCTTCGACGCCGTACTCATCGGCGGGGCACCACTCGACGCGGCCC
>JALZDV010000396.1 GCA_030862345.1 Actinomycetota bacterium
CTGTTGCGTCCGGGCGCCGAACCGTTGGCTGAGCAGCCGCTATCGATCAGCGGCTACGCGAGCAGCCGCTAGGCGGGCACTGGCTCGTGATCGTCGTCGTGCAGACCACCACCGCCGGTGGTAGCCGACACGCCACTGACCGGTCCAGCCGGATCGACCAGTGGCTGCCTCGCGAAGTTGCGCTTCGCGAAGTAGAGCGTGGCGTGCGCCGCTGCGTCGACCATCTGGTGAAGCCCGGCATCGCTGTTGTTTGCGTAGGTGTCACACGCCAGGTGGTAGCAGGGGTCGTACGCCTGGCCAGCCGTACCGCCGTAGATCGCCGCCTCCGCTGCTGTCTTGACACCTTCAGCACCGGTGAACAATCCACCAGCCGGAATGCCTTGCGCGATGAACGGGCCGTAGTCCGACCGTCCGCTGAACGGCGTTTCCGAGGATGCCAATCCCACTGACCCGAAGTAGTCGTGGAAGACCCGTTCGATCTCGCCGGAGCCCTGCGGACCGTCAGCCGAGCCAGGCCCGACCGGGTACGCCGAGTTGTCTCCGTCGTAGACGAAGCGGACGAAGTTCGGCGACCCGACCATGTCGAAGTTCAGGTTGAGCGCGATCTGGTCCTTCTGCTCCTGCGACAGCGAATCGACGTACCGCGTGGAGCCGATCAGGCCGAGTTCCTCCGCGCCCCACCAGGCGAACCGGATCTTGTTTCGCGGCTGGATCCCCCGCGCCGCGAACTGCTCAGCGATCTCGAGAATGCCCGCGCTGCCGGATCCGTTGTCATTGATGCCCGGACCGCGGGAGACGCTGTCCAGGTGCGCGCCGACGACGATCACGTTGTTCGGGTCACCGCCGGCCGTCTCGGCGAGCAGGTTCTCGGTGGTCCGCTGCTCGTTGACCCGGTCGACCCGAACCCGTGCTGTCGACCCGGTGTCACCAGTGGCAACCCCGTTGGACAGGTCCACGCCGATGTCGAAGGTCGTCCCGATCACGGGCAACGTCGTGGTCGGCTCGCCCAGAGTTCCACCGACCGCGGCGGTGCGTCCCGGCTGTCCTTCGTTCATCACGATCACTGCTGATGCTCCGGCTGCCAGCGCGTTGTCCGCCTTGACCCGGAATGTGCAGGTGCCGCGTTGGATCAGCGCGATGTGGCCTGCCGGGAATCCGGCGAAGTCCGCTGCCTGGCAACCGCTGGTGGTGGTGCCCGCTGCCGCTGGCGGCGGGACCTGCAGGGCGACGGCCCAGACTGGCGCGGTGACGTCGCCGTTGCCGGAGTAGGTCATCGACGAGAAGTCGACGCCGTCCACGTAAGTCGCCTGAGTCGGCGAGACCTGCTGGAAGACCGCAGGCGTTGCGTCGGCGTTGAAGGTGAACTGGAAGGGGAACCGCGTCACCGTATAACCGGAAGCCTCCAGTGTGGACTCGACGTAGTCGGCCGAGGCGATGTAGCCGGGCGATCCCGCGACCCGGTTGCCGCCGTTGGCGGCACCGATCGCATCCAAGGCGGCTTGGTGCGCCCGAATTCCGGCAAGTGTCACCGCCTTGCGCAGACCTTGGCTCTCAGTGGTGGGGGTGGCGTTTGCCGCGGGGGCCATGGTGAACATGGCGGCGAAAATGGCCATTGCCGAGGTCAGGGCGATGCCCACGCGACGATGGCGAGTTGGGGTTGTGTTCAAGTTCTCTCCTGGGAAGGCCAGCCCGACTGAGCCGGAATGGCGCGGAGTGTATACACAGACCGCCGGTTTTTGACCAGATTGTGACCGAGCGGCGTTTTCAGCCTGGCGGCGAGTGTCGGCTTCGCCTGCCTACCCTGCTCATCTCTTGCGGCTGGTCCAGGCGAGGAGGTCTTCAGCTGTCCGGGTGTTGAGCACCGCGTCCGGCGTGACGCCGCACTCCTCGCCCCGTTCGCACCCGTAGGGCTGCCAGTCCAGCTGCCCGGGTGCGTGCGCGTCGGTGTCGATACTGAACAGGCAGTCCATCTCGACCGCCATCCGGAGCAGGCGTTTGGGCGGATCCAGCCGCTCGGGCCGGCTGTTGATCTCGACTGCGACGCCGAACTCCCGGCATGCGGTGAACACCAACTCCGGGTCGAACTGGCTCTCGCCGCGCTGACCGCGACCGCCGGTGACCAGGCGGCCGGTGCAGTGGCCGAGAACATCGGTGTGCGGGTTGGCGATGGCGGTGCACATCCGTACGGTCATTTCGTCGTGCGGCATCCTGAGCTTCGAGTGCACGCTGGCCACGACCACGTCGAGCCGGGAGAGCAGCTCGTCGCTCTGATCGAGGGACCCGTCGTCCAGGATGTCGACCTCGATGCCGGTGAGGATCCGGAACGGGGCGAGTTCCTCGTTGAGCGCGGCGAGGATGTCGAGTTGCTTGATCAGCCGTTCCGGGGACAGCCCGTTGGCCACCGTGAGCCGGGGGGAGTGATCGGTGAGCACGATGTACTCGTGGCCGAGGTCTCGTGCCGTACGGGCCATCTCGTCAATCGGGCTGCCGCCGTCGGACCAGTCGGAGTGCGTGTGCAGGTCCCCGCGCAGAGCCGCACGCAACGCCGCGCCTCCCTCGGTGACCGGCTCGTCGGCTCCGTTCTCGAGTTTAACGAGGTAGTCCGGGGTCTGCCCACGGGCTGCCTGCAGGATGGCGGCGGCGGTCTTGTCGCCGATGCCCTTGAGTTCCTGCAGCGTGCCGGCAGCCACCCGCTCTTCCAGTTCACCCTCGGGCAGCGCCGCGAGGGCGGCGGCGGCACCCCGGAAGGCGCGCACCCGGTACGTCGGTTCGCGACTGCGCTCCAACAGGAACGCGATTCGGTCCAACGCCGCGATCGGATCCCCGGCCAGCTCAGCACTCACCGTTTCGCTCCGGATTCGGCCGGGTCAGGGGAAGATTCTGACGATAGGTTCGCCGCAGGGTGCCCCTGAGTCGGATCGGGTTGACGGTTGATGGCGGCGTTGAGGGTCTGGGCGATGGCTGTGGCCACTGGATGTGCGGGGAGGTCCTCGATCCGGACTGGCATGCGCAGCGCCCAATTGGGTCGGTCGGTGATGCCGGGCATGTTGGGCCGGCGCTGTTGGGCCACGGCGTCCTCCAGGGTCGCCGAGAGCAGGACCGCGGGGCTACGGGCCAGCAGTCCGTAGGCGGCCAGCACCGCGGATTCCGGACTGACACCGTCCCCGGGGCCGCCTTCGGACGCAGGCATGGACCCATTGCTGGCACCGTCGTCAGGGGCGGCGGGGGCCAGTCGGCCGCGAAGCTCTTGGGCACCCTCGGCCAGGGCGGTCGCCGGCCCACTGCGCAGACTCAACTGCTCGGCCAGATCAGTCCCGGACCACAGCCCAGCAACTGTGGGTAGGTCGTGCGTTGTCACGGCCGCCATCGACTGAGCCGGCCACTGCTCCGGCGGGTCATCCTCGAACAGAAGCAACTTGTAGGACAGGATCGCGTGCTCGGCCATCGCCTCGCGGACGCCCGGTTCAACCGTCCCGAGGTCCTCACCGACGACGATCGCCTGAGCCCGATGGCTTTCCAGCGCAACGATGTCCAGCAGATCCGCGCTCGGGTACCGGACGTACGCACCCTCGGTGGGTGATCCGCCGGCCGGCACCCACCAGAGCCGGAACAGACCCATCACATGGTCGATGCGGAGTCCACCGGTCGCCGCCATCGTGGCCCGGATGGCGGCGATGAACGCGTCGTATTCCCTCGCCCGCATCCGCCATGGGATCAATGGCGGTGAGCCCCAGTTCTGTCCGTTGACGTTGAGCAGGTCCGGCGGAGCACCGATCCGTACGCCTCCGGCCAGTTGGTCCTGCCATGTCCAGGCATCCGCCCCGCCGCCGTCGACTCCGATCGGCAGATCCTGCAGAACGGTCATGCCGGCCGTGGACGAGCGGATCTGCTCGTCCAGTGCCCATTGCAGCCAGGCGAAGAAGGCTATCTCCGCTTCCTGTTCGGCGCGAAAGCGCTGCACAGCCGGGCCGTCGGCCCGATGGAACTCCGCGGGCCAGTCATGGAAGTCCGAGCCGAATTTGTCGGCCAGCACGCACCAGGTCGCGAACTCCTCCAGCGGCTCGCCGAGCTCAGCCCGCCAACCTGCGAAGTTCCCTCCGGCATCCTCGTTGGCGCCTACCGCGTCGAAGATGCGACGCAGGGCATCCCGCTTGACCCGCCAGACCTCGTCCCGGTCGGTCAGGTCCAGGTCGCGCAGCGCGTGGCCGGCGCGACGGAAGTCGGCGAGGTCAACGAGATCGGCGCCCGCCACGTCCTCGACATCGAGATAGAGCGGGTTGCGAAACCGGCGGCTCGCCGGGAGGTACGGCGAGGGTTCCTGTGGAAACGTCGGTGCGACGGCGTGTAACGGGTTGACCAGCAGGAAACCGGCCCCCGAACGCTGCGCCCACTCCCGGATCACGCCCAGATCCCGGAGATCACCGAAACCCCAGCTGGACGCGGAGCGGGCGGCATACAGCTGCACCGTCCAGCCCCAGGCTCGCCAGCCCTCGGGCAGCCAGCAGCGACCAGGGGAGACGATGAGTAATCGTCCGACACCGTCGGCCGAACTCAGCCGCTGGTAGCCGAGGGGAAAGTCCGGCGGAACGGTGCCCCAGATCTGGCGTACGGACCCGTCCTCGCAGGTGACCTCGAGCGGGCCGGCCACACCGGGCAGCCCGTCCACCGCCTGCCCCGGTCGTACCACCAACGGCGCGGTCTCCTCCAGGTCGGCCGGAGGTCGCCCGATGACCGAGCGCAGCAGCTGGACGGTCCGCTCGTCGACCGTGTGCGGTTGATCGTGCGCGTCGACCCAGGCCGGGTCGATCCCCCAGTCGTCGGTCATCGATGACCTGCCCGTCAGAGGTCGTGCGGCCGGTAGACGATCAGCTGGCGTGGGTGCTTGCGGAAGTGGAACTCGGTGGCCGACTCGGCGGGCTCGCCGTCCCGGGCGATCTCCTGCGGTCCGGACAACGAGCGGACCCGCAGATCCTTGACCAGATGGTCGCGGTAGAGCCCGGTGTGCTCGGTGATGCCGAACAGTTGGGTCAGGACCGTTCGGCTGCGGCTCCACTTGGTGTCGGCGCGCAGGTACTGCACGTCCAGCAGTCCGTCCTCCAGTCGCGGCCGCCAGGCGGGCGAGAGACCGCGCGGGGTGTAGGAGCAGTTCCCGACGAAGACGATCCATGCGCAGAGGGGTGCTCCGTTGAGTTCCACGCTGATCGGTTTCTGGTTGCGCAACACCTGCGCCGCCGCGATCACCAGCGAGGGCCACTTACCCAGTCGCGGCGCCAACGCGTCGCGGCGGCGGATCATTTCGGGATAGGCGCCGATGCTGGCCGTGTTCAGGAACGGGATGCCGCCGACCTCGGCCACGTCGACCCGTACGGCCTCGCCGGCCTCGATGCCGGCGACCACATCCTCGATGGACGTGATCCCGACATCGGCGGCGAAGTGGTTGAGGGTGCCGGCGGGGAACACGGCCAACGGGAGGTCGTGCTCGATCGCGATAGCCGCGGCAGCTGCCACGGTCCCGTCTCCACCGGCGACCCCGAGAGCCTTGGCGCGCCCGGCGACTTCATCGAGCACGTCGGCGAGCAGGCTGTCCGGAGCCATTTCGACGATCTCCGCCTCTGGCAGAGCCGACTGGATCTCCGCGATCCGGTCCGGCGTGGCGCCGCCTGAGTTCGGATTGACGGCTATGACCATGCCTGCGCCGCGTGGCAGCGAAGGAGCAGCCTGCGTCGTGCGTACCTTGGCCGGACGGGCGGGCCGGACCTTCCACCAGTGCTGGGAGGCCAGCGCGATGGTAGCGCCGATGGCGAATCCGGCCGCCACGTCGCCGGGATAGTGCACCCCGACGCGGATGCGGGAGTAACCGACGGCGAGGGCGACTGGGGAAATGGCTGCTCCCACGAGCGGTGCTTCGAGGGCCACTCCCGTCGCGAAGGCCGCAGCGGACGAGGAGTGACCGCTCGGGAAGGAGAAGGTCCTGGGAGCCCGGCGCAGCGTCCGGGCCAGCGGCTTGTCGGGGTAGGCCACCGGGCGGACCCGGCGGAAGATCGGCTTGATCAGGCCGTTGCTCAGCGCGCTGCTGAACCATAAGGAGCCCATCGCCCGCAGTGCGGCGCGGCGGGTCGGCCCCTTTCGGAGGCCGAGCAGCAGCGCGATGACGATCCAGATCTTTCCTTTGTTTGCTGCTTGGGACAGCCACGTGATCCATGGGTCCGTGGGATTACTCGGGATGTCATGGATGCTCGTGAACAGCTGCAGGTCCAGCGGCTTCTTCTTGGGCGTCAGGGAATCCGGCAGCTTCTCGGCGAGCCCAGTCGGCATCTTGGGCGTGAGCGCTTCCGGCACGATCGTCTGTCGTCTGGGCATCCGGCGAGCTTAGTGCGTAAGGCGTCGGCTGCCTCAGGCTCGTCTTACCCCAGCCAGGCTGAGGGTTTGGCTCCGCTTGGGCGCTCCCGCTGCCGCGCACGATAGGCCGCCACGCTGCTGCGACTCGAGCAGGTGCCAGAGCAGAACCGCCGGGTCTGGTTGCGCGAGGTGTCGATGAAGACGTCCTGGCAGTCGACGGCGCTGCAGATTCCGAGCCGCTTCCAGCCATGCGCGGTCACCAGCAGGGTGACGCCCACCGCGACGGTGGTCGTGAGCTGCTCGACGGCGGTGGAACGCTCCCGGCTGTAGTGGACGTGCAGGCGCCCGTCGTGATTGGTCACCCGAGGATGCGGGGTGGACTTCGCCAGGAGCGCATTGAGTCGTTCGATTACCGACTCCTCGTCCTCGGCGGTAGCGACCGCACGAACCATGGCGGCAACTCGGGCCAGTTCGTCGCGCTCGGCGGCGCGCAGGGTGAGTCGCGTACCAGGGGTTAGCCATTCCTGATGACCGGACAGGAATGCCTCGAGCTCGCCCGGCTCGCGGGTATCGACGTTGGCGAGGTCGATCGCAAGCTCGGTCGAAGGTGATGTGTAGGCCTCGTAATCCATTTGACTCCCTACGCCGACACAGCTAGCCTCTGCAGTAAGGAGTTTACCGCGCTTTGGTCCCTACGTCCCACTCGTATCGAATCGCCGGAGGAGGCGAACCATCATGCGTCAGTACCTCACTGTCTGGAGAATGCCCAGCGCACCGACCCTGTTACTGGCCGGGTTCGCTGGCCGGCTGCCGGCCTCCATGGTGCCGCTGGCCCTGCTGCTGCTGGTTGAGCAATACACCGGGTCGTACGCGATCGCGGGGCTGGCGGCCGCGGCGTACGGGCTCTCGATTGCCGGGTTCGCTCCGGTCTATGGCCGGTTCGCCGATCGCCGAGGGGCTTCGGGGCTGCTGCTGGTGACCGCCGCGATCTTTCCGTTCCTGCTTGCCGGCCTCGTGCTGACCGTGGTCCTCGGCGCCCCTGTCTGGGCATTGCTGCTGGCCTGTGTCGTCGCCGGCGCCGGCATGCCGCTGGTCTCCTCGACCGTGCGGGCCGTGTGGCAGCGGGTCACCGAGGGCAGCGCTGTGCGGCAGGCCGCATACGCCCTGGATGCGATCAGTGTGGAGCTGGTCTTCGTGGCCGGGCCCGCGGTGGTGGCAATGCTTGTCGTACTAACCTCTCCGATCCTCGCGATCGGGCTGGCTGCCGCCCTTTCCTCGACAGGTGCAGTCGTCCTGGCCCGCAGCCCGCAGATCCGCCGGCACGTCCCGGTCCCGCGCGCCCGCGGTCGCCGGGGTCCGGTCCGCGCTCCGGGGATGCCGCGGCTGCTGCTGTCCGGGAGCGCCCTGATGTTCGGCCTGGGCTGTCTCGAGGTCGGTGTGCCGGCGTTCGCCGATCGTCTCGGTTCGCCCAGCATGTCCGGCGTACTGATCGCTGTCTGGTCGTTGGGCTCGGCGATCGGCGGTCTGTGGTTCGGTGCGCGGCACCCCGGAGCGGCGTTGAATCGGCAGTACCGCTGGGCGCTGCTCGCGGTTGTCCTGGGCATGCTGCCGCTCGTTCTCGCCGACAACCTGCTGGTTATGGGTGTGCTGCTCTTCCTGGGCGGTACGACGCTGGCGCCGACCCTCACCGTGCAGAACTCGCTGGTCTCGGTCCTGGTACCGGCGGGCGCTGCGACCGAGGCGTTCACCTGGACCGCGACGGTCGCCTTCGGCGCGAGCGCAGTGGGCGCCGGTATGGCCGGAGCTGTCGTGGAGAGTGCGTTCGGGGTGTCCGGTGCGTTGGCTCTGGGCGCGCTGTCAGCGGTCGCGGCGCTGGTGATCGCCCTGATACCCGGGAGATCTCGGCCCTCGGGTCGTACGGTCCGCCCCGTGTACCCTCATTCCCCGGTAGCCCAGGGGCTTGCCGCCTGAGTTTCCGGTGGCGGGCCTGACGGCTGCCACAGGAGGCTTCGCCTAGTCCGGTCTATGGCGCCGCACTGCTAATGCGGTTTGGGTTATCGCCCATCCGGGGTTCAAATCCCCGAGCCTCCGCGTCCGACCCGGCGCCCTATACTCGGCGCGTCGTTGCATCAAATGCGCCCGTAGCTCAACGGATAGAGCATCTGACTACGGATCAGAAGGTTGCGGGTTCGAATCCCTCCGGGCGCGCGCATGGTTGAGGCAGGTCAGAGGCCGGTTTGCACTTAATTCATGTGTGGCAGTTGGCGAGGCCCGCGGAACAGGTAGCCCTCGATGCCCTCAGCCCTGTCGTGCCGCCGGAACCCGGTGGGCTGTCCACTCTCACGGGCCGGACAACGACGGTCACGTGCTGAAAGGGCGTGCCACGGTTGGCGGTTCAGTCCTTCTTCGCAGGGGGCTGAGCGACGCATAAGATGCCCTTGTTGCCGTCCTGGTCAGTGATCACGGTGAGCGACGGCGCGTCGCTGTCATCGACGACGGTCCCACCCGCGGCGACGGCGGCGGCGATTCGTTGCTCGGCTACCTCGGGCGCCACATAGACCTCGACGTGGAACCGCTGAGGCGGGGACCCGTGCTCGTCGCCGTCCCCGAACCACAGGTTCGGTACCCGTCCCGTGGCATCCCGGATCTCGTCGCTGGGGGACCCGTAGCCCTGGGACTCGGCGTTCCCGGTCAGCAGGGCGGCCCACACCGGGGCGATGGTCGCGGAGTGCGCCGTGTCGAGGCCGAGCTCGATGACGCTCACCGAGGCCGGGTCGGCATCCACCTTGTGGTCGGCGGCGATCTCGCTGATCCGTCGGGCGAGGTCGACGTCCTTCTGGGTCACCCATTCAACGACGTGTTCGGTGCCCTCGTCGTCGCGGTAAATGGCGTCGGTGCTGACCAGCTTGAGGTCGACGTACCCACTGCTGAGCGTCACCCTCGGGTAGTGTCCGAGCGCGTCGCCCGCCTCGCCCACCGCGGCGACGAACCGTGCGCCGGTGCCGAAGTCGGCGACTAGGTAGCGGGCATGCAGTCCCTGGGCCAGCTTGCGCCAGTCGGTCAGCTGGGCCGCGGCGATCTCGGCACCCTTCAGCATGTCCATGTTCGGGACCCTATCTGTCACGGTTGCGCTGGCACCTCGATCGACATCACGCAGTTCTTCAACCCCTTGGGCCGGACGTAGGTGAAGCCGAGTCGTTCGTAGAGCCGGCGGGTGCCGTTGTAGAGGAACGACGATGACATCTTCTTCGTCTGGTGCGTCAGGTCGTGCGGATAGGCCTCGACCACGCCGCCACCGGCCTGCGCGATGAGGTCGAGGGCGCCCCGGATCGCGATCTCGCTGATGCCCCGGCGGCGGTACCTCCGGTCAACGAAGACACAGGTAACCCGGTAGTCGGGGTCGCTGTCCTTCTCGGCGTCGTACTGCTTGCGATGGTGGATGGTGGGCAGCTCGGTCGGCGTGCCGTACTCCGCCCAAGCGATCGCCTCGTTGCCGTCCATCACCAGCGCCGCGTGGGCTGCCCCAGCCTCCACGTACCGCTTCTTCAGCTGCCGGTTGCCCTCGGCCCCCTGCCCGCGCTCGGGGCCGTCGGGATGGAACCAGATGCACCAGCAGCCGCCGAAGATCCCGTTGTGTCGCTGCACGAGGGCGTCGAAGGCCGGCCAGGTCTCGGCAGTC
>JALZDV010000402.1 GCA_030862345.1 Actinomycetota bacterium
CGCGGTGATATCGGCTCGACGATGGCTGCCTATGCCGACTACCTCGATCCAGGACATCCACTGGCCGTCGATGCGATGACGGTCAGCCCGTTCCTCGGATTCAGCTCGCTCGAGCCTGCCGTGGCAGCTGCGGAAGCACACGGTGCCGGACTGTTCGTTCTCGCGCGTACGTCCAATCCCGAGGGCGGCCAAGTCCAACTGGCCGGCTTCCCGGCCGGCGGGCCTTCGGTTGCCCAGCAGATCGTCGACGCCGTCGCTGCGATCAATGCCTCGGCCAGTCCGGACGGGTCGATCGGCGTGGTCATCGGAGCAACGCTGCCGAGCCTCGACGTGGACATCTCGGCGCTGGGCGGTCCGATTCTGTGCCCGGGTCTGGGCGCGCAGGGAGGGGAACCCGCCCAACTCCGAGGGCTGTTTCCCCGGTTCGACGGGGTGCTGCTGCCGAGCAGCTCGCGCGAGATCCTTGGCCACGGCCCCGACGTCGACGCGCTACGCGAGGCAGCCCATGCCGTCGCTGCTCAACTCGGCGTCGCCGCGTGAGACCACTCAGGCGCGCGGGGTAGCCAGCTCCAGCAGGCGGGCACTTCCGGGTGTCAGCTCCGCCCACGGTTCGCCCACCCTCAGCACGGCCAGGCATCCGGAAGGAAACGACGACCGGAGTCTGCCGAGCGTGGAGGCGTCGCTGCCCGCAGGATCTGCGAGCAGGTCGGCAAGCTCGGGGATGGCGGGTGCGTGACCGATCACGAGCACCTTCCGAACGCGCTCGGGAATCTCGGCCAGAACGTCGAGCAGCAGCGCCGCCTCGCCGGCGTACACCCGCTCGTCGAAGCGCACATTGTCGGCGGTCACGCCAGCGGCTTGGATCTCACTCCAGGTCTGGCGGGTACGGGTCGACGGGGAGGACACGACAGCACCGAAGTTCTGCCCTGCCTGGGCAAGCCACCGTCCGATCGCTGCTGCGTCGGCATGACCCTCGACGGACAGTTCACGGACGACGTCGGAGGCCGCGTGGCTCTCCGCGCGGGCATGCCGGGCCAGGACGAGGGTCCGGACGTGGGTGTCAGTCACGGGTTCAGACTGCCATCAGTCGACGCGGTATTCGCGCGCCGAATCGATCCCCGAGATGCCGCTCGGAGAAGAAGTCAAGAATTCGGTGAGTCGGGCAGCGAGTTCGTCGGGCGCGTCCTCGGCCATGTGGTGGCCGCTGCGGATGGGCCTCCCGCTCAATGCGGTCGTCCATGGTTTCCAGACTGCCAACACATCCCCGTACAGGTCGGCCAGGTCGTCCCGGGTGGACCACAGCACCAATGTGGGGCAGCTGATTCGGCGCCCGGCCGCCCGGTCGGCTTCGTCAGCCGCTCGATCCGGGCCGAGACCGGCGCGGTAGTCCTCCAGCATCGCGCGCACGGTTGCCGGATCATGGATCGCGCGAGAGTAATCGGCGTGGTTCTCGGTGCCCATCCGGTGCGCGTCGCCGCCGTACCAGGCCTTCGGGTCGGCAAGGATCGCCTGCTCGGGCTTATCGGGCTGGGCGAAGAAGAACCAGTGCCACCAGGCCGTTGCGAAGCGGGCATCAGCCCGGTGCAACGCCTCCGCGATCGGCACGCCGTCGAGCACCGCCAGCATGGTCACGGACTGGGGCGAATCCAGCGCCAGCCGCATCGCGACGTAGCTCCCGCGGTCGTGCCCGACGACGGCGAAGGAGTCGTGCCCGAGGTGACCCATCAGGTTTCGCACGTCCTGCGCCATGACTCGTTTGGAATAGGGAGCGTGGTCGGCAGTCGTCGCTGGCTTGGTGGACTGGCCATAACCGCGCAGGTCCGGGCAGACCACCGTGTGACCGGCGGCGAGTAGCAACGGCGCCACCCGGTACCAGGTCGTGTGCGTACGCGGGTGGCCGTGCAGGAGCACAACCGGCTCGCCGACCCCGCCGTGACGTACGCGAAGTTCTACCCCTTCACCGACGGCGATCCGATCCTGTACGAAGCCCTCAAACATCCGGAAAACCTTGCACACATCCAGATGCTCGCCCATCCGCGGGTGTACAGGGCGGTGCGTCCTGGGTAGGCTTACGCTGTACGCGGACAGCAGGCCCCGGGGTTGCCCGGCTCTGCGAACGCCGGCTCCAGGCACAGCTGGCCATCACCGCTAAACCGGGAGTCGCAACGCGACGCGTCGAGGGGGACTGATGTTCTTGTTCTTCAGCAACCGGCTTGGCTGTTTCGGATCGCTGATGCTGTCCCTCGTAGTGACAGGTGTGCTGTTGTTGATCTTCCTGCGCTGAACGCAGGCCGCCGTTCCCGGTCAGCGGGTGCGGGCGACTCGGGCCTCGTCCCAGATCGGCTCCGTCGACTCGTAGACCGACCCGTTCGCGCCACAAATCAGAAATCGGTCGAAGCTGCGCGCGAACCACCGGTCGTGGGTCACCGCGATGACCGAGCCCTCGAACGCCCCAAGCCCCTCCTCGAGCGCTTCGGCGGACTGGACGTCCAGGTTGTCGGTCGGTTCGTCGAGCAGCAACAGGGTCGCGCCGGACAGTTCAAGCAACAGGATCTGGAAGCGTGCCTGCTGCCCCCCGGACAGCGAATCGAAGCGTTGTTCGGCCGAGCCGGCCAGCCCATACCGATCCAGCACCCTTGACGCCCCGTCCTGGGCCAGCCCGCTGCGGTGGTCGTCGCCGCGATGCAGGATGTCGAGCAATGTTCGTCCGGCGAACTCGGGATGCTCATGCGTCTGGACGAACCAGCCCGGTCGTACGCGGGCGCCTAGGCGGGCAATCCCGTTGTGCCGCACCGGCTCCACCCATAGGTCACCGACCGGCTGGTGTTCGATGTCGGGGTCCGTACCACCGGCAGCAAGGAGCCGGAGGAGGTGTGATTTCCCCGAACCGTTGGACCCGAGCACCGCGACCCGTTCGCCGAACCACACCTCCAGGTCGAACGGGTGCAGAAGTCCAGTCAGTTCCAAAGAAGTGCACACGACGGCGCGCTTGCCGGTTCGCCCGCCGGTCAGCCGCATCCGTACGGTCTGCTCGCGCGGAACGGTCTCCGGCGGCCCCTCGTCCTCGAACCGGCGGAGTCGGGTCTGTGCCGCCTGGTATCGGCTGGCCATGCCGTCGTTGTAGGCCGACTTGAGCTTGTACATCTGGACCAGTGCCTTGAGCTTGGCATGGTCCTCGTCCCACCGTCGACGCAGTTCCTCGAGCCGCTCGAAGCGCTCCGCGCGAGCGAGGTGATAGCTCTCGAAACCGCCCGGATGAGTCCAGGTGGAGTTCCCTGGCGCTCGTAGCTCAAGGGTGACGATCCGAGTCGCGGTACGTGCCAGAAGCTCTCGGTCATGACTGATGAAGAGGATCGTCTTGGGCGACGCCCGGATCCGATCCTCGAGCCAGCGCTTGCCTGGTACGTCGAGGAAGTTGTCGGGCTCGTCCAGCAGAAGCACCTCGTCGGGCCCGCGCAGTAACGCCTCCAGGACCAGCCGTTTGCGTTCGCCGCCGGAAAGAGTGCAGGCGGCGCGCCACTTGACCTGCTCGTACGGCAGCCCGAGTGCAGCAGTCGTGCACTTGTCCCACTCGACCTCCAACTCGTAGCCGCCGGCTTCGCCGAATTCGGCCAGGGCATGGGCATAGCGCAGCTGGACCGGATCGTCCTGGCTGGCCAGTAGCGCCAACTCCGCTGCATCGACGGCAGCCGCCGCGGACCGTACCCGCGGGGGTGCCACGGACAGCAGCAGGTCACGCACTGTCCAGGTCGCGCGGTCGTCGAGAAGCATCTGAGGCATGTAGGCAAGCTCACCGGATCGGCTCAATGCCCCGCCGTGCAGGAGCAACTCACCGCTGATGATCTTCAGCAGGGTCGTCTTCCCGGCTCCATTCGCGCCCACGAGGGCGACCTTCGCGCCCTCTCCTACCCGGAAGGAGACGTCGTCGAGCAGGACCCGTCCATCGGGTAGCTCGAACCGGATGCCGGACAGATCGACGTGGCCCACGTCGTCAGTGTGCAGTTCCCGGCGGGGACGGTCGAGCGAGATCTCCGCGTCGAGACGGTGGCGGCAGGTCGAAACATCTGGCCCCGGTGTCGATAGGTTGCACGGATGCCAGTGCCATCCCTGACTGCCGAACAGCGCGCGGCCGCCCTGGCAAAGGCAGCCGCCGCCCGCAAGGACCGGTCCGAGCTGCGGGCCAAACTGCGCAGCGGCAATCTCGGTCTGGCCGAGCTCCTGGACAGCTCAGCAGTGAGTGGGGACGCGACGGTTAGCAAGATGCGGGTCTCGGCCCTGCTCGAGGCACTGCCAGGGGTCGGCAAGACCCGGGCCGCACAGATCATGGAGCGCCTCGACATTGCCGCCAACCGTCGGGTTGGTGGGTTGGGTGTCCATCAACGGCGCGCGCTGGTGGCCGAGTTCGAACGGCGGGCCACTGCCCAGCGGGCGCGTCGGTACTCCCGAACCTCTCGGAGAGGTGCCACCGCCGAGCCCGGTACGTGAGCAAGGCCAAGCAGACTCCAGGCCGCCTGACCGTACTGTCCGGACCCTCAGGGGTCGGCAAGGGAACGGTCATCGAGGCCGTGCGCCGAAAGCATCCCGACATCTGGGTCTCGGTGTCTGTGACGACGCGATCGGCACGTCGGGGAGAGATTCCCGGCCATACCTATCACTTCATCGACGGCCTGGACTTCGACGACCTGATCGCCCGTGGAGAGCTGTTGGAATGGGCGGACTACACCGGCCGGCGATACGGGACGCCGCGGGTACCGGTGGAAGAGATGCTGGCCTCAGGTAGACCCGCGCTGCTGGAGATCGACCTGGACGGGGCCAGGCAGATCCGGCGCGAGCTACCCGATGCCCAACTGGTCTTCCTCGCACCGCCGAGCTGGGCGGAGTTGGTCCGGCGGTTGCGGGGTCGGGGGTCGGACTCGGACGAGCAGGTGTCCAGACGGCTGGCCAAGGCAGGCGAGGAAATGGAGGCTGCCAGGGAGTTCGACGTGGTTCTGGTCAACGACGACGTCGACCGGGTGGCCGACGAACTCGCCGACCTGGTCACCAAACCTGCGTAGGCGCAGGTTTCCCAACCCCGGCTTGGTAGTCTGGAGTGGCATCCCGCGCGTCGGCACCCTCAGCCGGCAGCTCACAGGAGTATCTCGTTGTGCGCATCCGGGGAGTGCCATTCCGCTTCCACCCCTGACAGATTGGTCGACAGTGTCCGGTGTCGCCGCCGCTCCCGAAGGCATCACGAACCCCCCGATCGACGAACTACTGGAAAAGACCACCTCCAAGTACGGGCTGGTGATCTTCGCAGCCAAGCGGGCCCGGCAGATCAACGCCTACTACAGCCAGCTCGGCGAGGGGCTGCTCGAGTACGTCGGACCGCTCGTCGACACCGCCCCGCAGGAGAAGCCCCTGTCGATCGCGCTGCGTGAGATCAACGAGAACCTGCTCGTCCACGAGCAGGGCGAAGCGTAAGCGCGCAGCCCGCCCCGATGGCGCGCGTCGTCCTGGGAGTCGCCGGTGGCATCGCCGCGTACAAGTCCCCGTTCCTGCTGCGCCTGCTGACCGAGGCCGGCCACGACGTACGGGTCGTCCCGACCGTCAGCGCTTTGCGCTTCGTCGGCGCCGCCACTTTCGAGGCGCTGTCACACCATCCGGTGACCGCCGAGGTCTTCGACGATGTCGACCAGGTGGCGCACGTGCGAATCGGTCAGGAAGCCGACCTGATCGTGGTCGCCCCGGCAACGGCCGACCTGCTCGCCCGAACCATCCACGGCCGGGCCGATGACCTGCTTGCCGCCACCCTGCTGATGGCACGGTGCCCCATCCTGCTGGCTCCGGCGATGCATACCGAGATGTGGCGGAACGCGGCGACGGTGGCCAACGTCGACACTCTTCGGGAACGTGGCGTGCTGGTCATCCCCCCGGCGCAGGGGCGCCTCACCGGCACCGACAGCGGTCCCGGGCGGCTCCTCGAACCCGCGGAGATCGCCGAGCTGGCGGAGTTGGTCCTGCGCGCCGGACCCGAAGCGCTGCGCCCGGACCTGATCGGCCGACGGGTGCTGATCAGCACTGGCGGCACGCGGGAGCCACTGGATCCGGTGCGCTTCCTGGGCAACCGCTCCAGCGGCAAGCAGGGCCTGGCCCTGGCTGGCGTCGCCGCCGCGAGGGGGGCCGACGTCACCCTGGTCGCGGCGAACGTGAATGCGCCGGC
>JALZDV010000441.1 GCA_030862345.1 Actinomycetota bacterium
TGGCCCTCGGCACCGCTGCGTCCGGCTCCACCAGCCCCAACCCCCCGGTCGGTGCGGCAGTGCTGGACCCGGACGGTCGTATGGTCGGCACCGGAGCCACCCAACCCCCCGGTGGCCCACACGCCGAAGTCGTCGCCCTGACCCGGGCCGGTGCCGCGGCTCGCGGGGGGACATTGGTCTGCACGCTGGAGCCCTGTGCCCACGACGGGCGTACCGGACCGTGTACGGACGCCATCCATGCGGCCGGGGTCACCCGGGTCGTCTTCGGCACCGCGGACCCGAATCCGGTGGCCGGAGGCGGAGCGCAGATCCTGCGGACACGGGGCATCGTCGTCGTCGGCGGCCAACTCCTCGACGAAGTCCGCCGTTCAGCGTTGGGCCGTTGGCTGGTCGCGATCGACCGCGGCCGCCCGCACGTCACCTGGAAGTACGCCGCGACCCTCGACGGGCGGGTGGCCGCCGCGGACGGGTCCAGCCGGTGGATCACCTCTGCGCCGGCGCGCGCCGACGTCCACCGACTCCGAGCCGAACTGGATGCGATTCTCGTCGGGTCGGGGACCATCCTGGCCGACGACCCACAACTCAGCGTCCGCGACGACAACGGGGACCTCGTGGGCCGTCAGCCGCTCCGGATCGTCTTCGACCGCCGGGGCCGGGTCCCGCCCACCGCCCGGGTGTTCGGCGAGGGCGCGCCGACGGTCGTGTGGATCGACGCGTTCACCGAAGCACTGAGTGCACTGTATGAGGCAGGCATGCGGGCCGTCCTGCTCGAAGGCGGACCCACGCTCACCGCCGCGTTCCTGCGCTCTGGCTGCGTGGACCGGGTTGTGGCATATGTCGCGCCCGCGCTGCTCGGCGCGGGACCTACTGTGGTGAGTGATCTGGGAATCTCCCACATCGGGAAAGCGCTGCGTCTGGTCGTAGAGGATGTGACCCTGATCGGGGCAGATATGCGGGTTACGGCGCGTCCGGCCGTCGGCACGGATGCCACACCCAGGCAGGAGTAGGCAATGTTCACCGGGATCGTCGAGGAACTCGGCGAAGTCGCTTTCCGTGAGCAGCTGGCGGACTCCGTTCGCGTGGGAATTCGTGGCGAGACGGTGTTCGGTGATCTGGCCAAGGGTGACTCGGTGGCCGTCAACGGTGTCTGCCTCACGGTGGCCGAGTTGTCCGGTGACGGGACCTTCACCTCAGACGTGATGGCCGAGACCCTGAACCGCTCCGCTCTGGCCGGCCTCGCGACCGGAGATCGAGTCAATCTCGAACGCTCCATCACGGCGAGCACCCGCCTGGGTGGACACATCGTGCAGGGCCATGTGGATGCCGTCGGCAGCATCGTCGCCCGAACCTCCGGTGCGCGTTGGGATGTCGTACGGATCGAGATTGCACCGGAGCTGTCCCGGTATGTCGTGCGCAAGGGCTCGATCGCGGTCGACGGGATCTCGCTGACCGTGTCGAATCTCAGCGACCTGCTCGACGACGCCTGGTTCGAGGTCTCGCTGATCCCGACGACCCTGGACCGGACCACGCTGGGATTCCGGCAGCCTGGGGATGCGGTCAACCTCGAGGTGGACGTGATCGCGAAATATGTGGAACGGCTGGTCGATCCGGCCGTGCGATCGTGACCGACCCGATCACCTTCGGCACGGTCGAGGAGGCCATCGCCGAGATCGCTGCCGGGCGGGCAGTTGTTGTCGTCGACGACCACGACCGGGAGAACGAGGGCGATCTAATCTTCGCCGCGGAACTCGCGACGCCGGAGCTGTTGGCCTTCACCATCCGATACACCTCCGGTGTGGTCTGCGCCCCGATCACCGGTGCGGACTGTGACCGGCTGGAACTGCCGCCGATGTATCACACGAATCAGGACCGCAAGCAGACCGCGTACACCGTCTCGGTCGATTCGATCGACTCGACAACGGGCATCTCAGCGGCCGAGCGGGCGGCCACGATCCGGGCACTGGCACACCCGAAGACCGAAGCAGCAGACCTGACCCGACCCGGCCATGTGTTCCCGCTGCGCGCCGTCGACGGTGGCGTGTTGCGCCGGCCGGGACATACCGAGGCCGCAGTCGATCTTGCCCGGCTCGCGGGTCTGCACCCAGCCGGAGTGGTGTGCGAGATCGTCAACGACGACGGCTCGATGGCCCGACTGCCCCAGCTGGCGGCATTCTGCGCCGAGCACGGCCTGGTGCTGATCAGCATTGCCGATCTGATCGCCTACCGGCGGCGTAGCGAACGACAGGTGGAGCGGGTCGCCGAGGCTCGGATGCCCACGAAGTACGGTGAATTCCAAGCTGTCGGCTACCGCGCGGCCTATGACGACCGCGATCACGTCGCGCTGGTCAAGGGCGTCATCGGCGACGGCGACTCGGTGCTGGTACGGGTGCATTCGGAGTGCCTGACCGGCGACGTCCTCGGCTCACTGCGCTGCGACTGCGGCAGCCAGCTGGACGCAGCATTGCAGGCCGTGGCCGCCGAGGGGCGAGGGGTCGTGCTCTACATGCGCGGACACGAGGGCCGGGGCATCGGGCTGTTGCACAAGCTGCAGGCCTACCAGCTCCAGGACGCGGGAGCCGACACGGTTGATGCCAACCTCGCCCTGGGTCTACCCGCAGATGCCCGCGACTACGGCACCGGCGCGCAGATTCTGGTCGATCTAGGTGTGCGCTCGATGCG
>JALZDV010000114.1 GCA_030862345.1 Actinomycetota bacterium
CGTGGCACCGAGCTGCTGTACGACAGCGCAACCGGCCGCTTCCGGGGAGACGCGGGCGACGCCCTACTCGATGTCGGTCGGGCCGGAGCGCGCAGTTTCGTCCAGGGCATCGGCGAAGGCGCAGGCGAAGCCTTCGGACAGGGCGTCCACACCAGGCGCCTGGTGGCCGCCGCTGACGCCATCAATCGCGCTCGGGGCGAGATGGGCCTGAGCCCGCTCGTGGGAGATCCCCTCCATGAGGACTCGCCCCTGCGCACCGCGGCCGAGGACCTGATGTTCCTCAACCAGCACGGGCGTCACGGTGGGGACCGGCTGGGCAGGGCGGTCAACCTCGATCACGTCGCCACGCACCGCGGGCTGGGCGCACCTGTCGCGACGGTACGGCCGTCGGCGATCGTCGACGACGCCATGCGCGCCGAGCTGATGCGCCATGTGCCCCCCGAGCTGCACGGCACTCTCGCCCAGACCCCGATCCGGGTGCTCCCGGAGGCGGAGTACCGGGCGTTGACGCGCAGCGAGTCCGGCCCGGTGGTCACCCTGATCGAGGACGGCCGGCCGGTGGTGGTCGTACGGGAGGGCACGCCGATCGCCCGCCTCGCCGACGAGGGTCCGCACCTGGTCCAGGCGCGCGACGCCCACCTGCGGCAGCGTGTAGCCCGGCTGGACGAGGCGACCCTCGCCCGTTGGGACAGCCTCGACCTTGACACGCAGCTCGACCTCTACCGCACGAAGATCGACCTGGAGATCGACGCCCACCAGCGCATCCACGACTCCCTCGAAGCCGAGCTGCGCTCCGGTGATGCGACCGAATCCGACCAGGCACGCCTTGCGGCCGATCTCGACAGCAACACCGCGACGCTTCGTAACCTGGGGGCCCGCAACGACGAGATCGCCGGGATCAGCCCGGAACAGCGCGCGGCCATCGCCGCAGGCGAGCAGTCACGGCCGCAGTATCTCGAGCAGCCGGCGCGGCTGTTCTCCAAGGACGAGCAGATCCGCCCCGGGACGGCAGAGGCGGACAAGCCACCGACTCCGGGCACGGAACCCCCGGAGGGTCATCAAGGAGCCACCACCGAAGAAACCAAACAGGGCACCACCAGAGTCGTGTGGCATCCGGCAGGATCGGAGCCGGAGGTCGTTTATGGCCGAGGCTCCGGCATGCCTGCTGGAGAGCAGTTGACGATGTACGCCCAGGCCGTTAGATCGGCCGCCGGCCGCAATCCCGCGACCGCAGCTGCGGGTCCAGGCCCGTTCATCGAGGGCAACTTGTACACGGGGAAGAGACAGACCCGGGTGATCAAGGGACTGACGGAAGCCGGAATCCTTACGCAGTTATCCGCAGATCGGTTCGAGGTGGGTGATCCCCAGCGCTACGTTGGCTGGCTGGAGCGAGCCTACCAATTGCACGTGGGGATCCGGATGGACCCTCGCGTACTGGTGGCGATAGAGCGCTATATCGGCAGGGGTCCGCTGATACTGCATGGCGTGGATCCGGACACCGGGAAAACCTCGGCCGCCGGCTCGCTGCCCGGCACGCATGCCGAAATTCTTGCCGTCAACCAGGTGCTTGCCAGTGGTCAGCACTCCGCTGATGTGGCCACCGTACGAGCCGCGGCGGGCGAGCACTTCATCGCGTGCGTGCACTGCGCCGGCATCTTGCGGCAGTTGTCGCCGAGCGTGCGCATCGCGACCGGTGAAGCCCGGCCCGGACTGATCACAGGAGCCACCGTCGAAGTAACCGATGAGGGCATCACCAGAGTCGTGTGGCATTCGCCGCAGGAGCCGGAGGTCACTCATGGCCGAGGCTCCGGCATGCCTGCCGGAGAGCGTGCACCGGTCCCGCGAGCTGTGCTCGAGCATGCCGAACGCGCTGGCGCCAGCATTCGCGACCCCGATGGTCGCACCTACAGCCTCGCCCACCCCGACAGCGACGACGGCGTCCTCCGGGCGTCCGCGTCGACGCCCGAAGCCCACGCCGACGCCATGCGCGAGGCGCTGATGCGGCACGTGCCGCCTGAGCAGCGTGAGGC
>JALZDV010000464.1 GCA_030862345.1 Actinomycetota bacterium
TGCTACGGGATGTCTTGATGGGGATTCGGGAACCCGTCAAGGCATCACCTCTGCTAGCAGAGCAGCAGGCTCAGGTTGCTGGCGCCACAACCCTTGCTAGCCCGGCTCCCGGGCGGGGGCGCCGCACTCGGGGGTTCGGGGAGCTCCATAGTTTGCAGGTCGAGAAGTGCCATGTCGTTCACCTCCTTCTCATGAGTCGATCGGATGGTCCGGCTCACGCCGGGACCGACAGGGGGCTGCGAGGAAGGGCAGGTGCACTGGTTCGGAATGCAGGGCGGCGCCGACGGCGAGCAGCACCCCCGCGTTGCCGGTGGCCAGGTCCATGGAAAGCCGCAGCAGTTCCTCGCCGGGAAAGGCCGTAGAGCCCTGGTAGTCGATGGCGTGCCACGCCAGGCGGCGGATGTGCGCCGCGACCATGCTGTCTCGGACGGCGGTATCCGTGCAATGCGCATGGCCGAGGTACAGGATCATTCCGGCTCGGCCGTGGAACAGCCCGGGCTTGACGTAGAACGGCGACTCGGCCGCACGACGGATGGCCGCCGCAGCCTCGGCGAACTGCTCGTCCTGGCGGTGGGTCAGATAGCGATCAAGGACGAGTCCGACGCCCACGCTGCCGTCGGCCAGGTAAGGCATCGTCCGCCAGCCCTCGTTGACTTCCATGGTCCCGTCCTCGCGTACGACGCAGCGGCGCAGGTCCTGACGCAGCGCGGTCTGCGCCAAGTCCAGCAGGTCCGGCTGGCAGGCTTGTTCGTAGAGGCGAAGGAACAGCAGGGCGATCCCGGCGGAACCGTGCATCAACCCGGCGCGCGGGTGGGCTCCGCCGCTGACCTCACCGACGGCGTTCTCGTCACCCAACCGGTCCGCGACGATGTCGGCCACGTGGAGCGCGTTCTCTCACAGCGACGAGTCACCGGTGATCTCAGCGAAGTGCATGAGGTTCAAGCCGATGCCCGTCAGACCACTGCGCAGGTCAAGACCGAGCCGTTCCCACTCCCCGCCCACCTCGGCCTCGCAGATGTCGAGGACCTTCAGTGCCTCGGCCCGGTGGCCGAGATGATCCAGCACGTAGGCCACGCCGTGCAAGCCGTCATAAAAACCCAGTCGGGTCGTCCCGGGAGTTGGGTGGATAGCCCGCCGCAGTAGCCATTCTTCATGTTCCGGGTAGCGGCCAGCACCCGTTACTGCCAGCGCGTAGAGCACACCAGCCGCGCCGTGGGCGATGTTGAGTCCGCCGGTCTCAAACTGCTCGATGTCACCGGGGAACAACCGATCGTCACGGTCTGGGGTGGGGCTGGCGAGGATTGGGCCGGCCAGCGCCTTCCGGATCGATTTCCAGCTCGCTAGGTCCGGGTCCAGCTGCGCCAGCCGGTAGAGTCTATCGCCCGAATGTGCCTGCGCATCTCCGGTGATGACCTGCACCGCCTCGCTAAGGAATGACGCAGGAACGGGGAACAACTTTGAGATCACATCGGCGAAGTCATGCGCTTTCGTCAGATCAAGCGCGAACAGGGTGGTCAACGGGAGGAAGAGGAACAGGCGTAAGGAGGCCAGGGCGTAGCGGTCGATGTCGAAGCCCGAGCGGTCCGGCGGTGCGGCGAAACCCGGATCGGCAAGGCTCTGCCGGCGGCCCTCCTCGACGCGCGCCGCCACCTCGAAGTCAATCAGCACGACACGGCCATCTGGCGCAGCAGGACGTTGTACGGGTGCAGGTCCCCGATGACCACACCGCGATCATGCAGTGCTGCGACTGCCAGTTCGATCTTGTCCAGGACGTCTAACGCCCAAGAGGTGTACTCCGCCACTGCGTGCTCATCGGTCTCGAGCTGTACCAAGGGGTACCGCTCCACGATGACCGTCCGCAGTGGTCTGGCATCGATGAACTCCATGGCCAGAAAGTGGTGTCCTCCCAGGCTGAAGGACTTGTGGACTGCGGGCACCACGTCCAGCCCGGCGAACCGCTCCAGAATCTCCTGTTCTCGGCGCAACCGGGTGACGGCATCAGTCCCGTCCATATCGAGTCCCGCGTGCGGTCGGCCCTCTTTGAGCACCACCTGCGTATCCGTCTGAACGTCCCGGCCTACGTACAGGCCACCCCCATTGGAGAAATGCAGTGCCCGCTCGATCCGGTAGGGCAGCCTGTCGACCTTCAGGCTGTTCCGCGCTGCCAGGTGAGGCTCCAGGAACGCTGGCAGGCTTACCCACGCAGGCAGGCGGAAGGTCGGCTCACGGCTATCCGGCACCAGCCGTCCAATGGGGTCCTCTATCGCCAACGCCAACGTACCGGTGTCGGAGACGCAGTGCCGCTCGGCAAACCCTCCGTAGCGGACGTACAACGGGCCCTCGCCCCACCGCAGGTCACTCAGGATGTAGGGACCCTGGCTGCCGGCTAGCGCCTCGCCGAGCTCGTTGAGCACGACTTCCAGCTGCACCTCATCCGCCGGGTAGATCGTGACGAACTTCCCGCTCGACCCACGATGTGCGTACTTTGGCATTGGTTAGCAGCAACGCCTCGAGATCACGCCGAAATTTGAACGGAATCCGGTGCCGAAGACAGTAGTCCGACACTGTGGTGAGGACCTTGTCGGCGTTGTCCAAGCAGGCCGAGACGTGGACTTTCCATCCCTGCGGGGGGCACGAGACGGCGGACTCAAACGGTCGGTGCATCACATGAGATGATCTTATGTGATGAACGGAGGCTTGAGTGCGTGGCAAGGAACTGACGGTCGAGGATCGTGACGAGATTCTCCGGGGGATCTGCGAGAAGCTGTCGGATCGCTCGATCGCCGCTGGGCTGGGCCGAAACCAGTCGGTCATCTCCCGGGAGATCACCCGAAACGGCGGCCGGGACAACTACCGGGTGCACGCCGCACAACGACGATACGAGACGCTGAGGGCCCGGCCGAAAACACGGAAACTGGAGCAGAACCGGCGACTGCACGATGCAGTCGCGGAAAAGTTACGGGACGACTTCTCCCCAAAGCAGATCTCGGGCAGACTGAAACAGGACCATCCCGACGATCCGGGGATGCGCGTGTCTCACGAGACGATCTACCAAGCGCTGTTCCTGCAGGCCCGTGGTGAGCTGCGGACCCAGCTGAAGCTGGCGCTGCGCACCGGGCGGGCCCAGCGGGTCCCCCGCGGGTCGACCCGCCCGAAGCAGGCCAGGATCGCCGGCATGGTCCCCATCAGCGAGCGACCAGCCGAGGCCGTCGACCGGGCGGTGCCAGGCCACTGGGAAGGGGATCGTGCGACGTGGAAGTCGCACGTGATGAGTGGTTATACCGATTGGAGGCTCTATTTGATGAGGGTATGACCCGGTTCAGTGTCAATAGGACTGTCCCCGCCTTGGCGTGCGTCGCGGGTGACTG
>JALZDV010000474.1 GCA_030862345.1 Actinomycetota bacterium
TTCGTCGTCAGCAGTCATCAGAAGGCGGCGCTCGCGTCGAAGAATGGCCTGTACGACGACGAGCTGGTCCCGGTGCAGATCCCGCAGCGCAAGGGTGACCCGATCGAGTTCACCACCGACGAGGGCATCCGGGCCGACACGACCGCCGACAGCCTGGCCAAGTTACGGCCCGCTTTCGCCAACGAGGGCTCGATCACCGCAGGCTCGGCCTCACAGATCTCCGACGGTGCGTGTGCGGTCGTCGTGATGTCCGCCGCCAAGGCCGCCGCACTCGGATTGACCCCGATCGCCGAGATCGGCGCGCATGGAGTGGTTGCCGGGCCGGACACGTCACTGCACGAGCAACCGGCCAATGCGATCAAGGCCGCCTGCGCGAAGGAAGGAATAGCACCCACCGATCTCGATTTGATCGAGATCAACGAGGCCTTTGCCGCAGTCGGAATCGTGTCCACGCGAAAGCTCGGGGTCGACGAGGATCGGGTCAACGTGAACGGTGGCGCCATCGCGCTCGGTCATCCGATCGGGATGAGCGGGGCTCGCCTGGTGCTGCACCTGGCCCTGGAGCTCGGCCGCCGTGGTGGTGGGGTAGGAGCGGCGGGGCTGTGCGGGGGCGGCGGTCAGGGCGATGCGCTGATCGTCAAGGTCCCCACCCGGGGGTGACCTCCCGGGAGACCGCTACCCCCTACCGCAGCCGACCCGCCGACCGGCGAGGGGCCGACGTCGGGGATCTGGTCGCTCGCGCCCGCCAGGGTCAGGCCCGTGCGATCGCGCGGCTGATCTCCCTGGTGGAGGACGGCAGTCCCAAACTCCGCGATGTCTCTGCTGCGCTTATTCCGCACGTCGGCCATGCCCAGATCATCGGACTGACCGGCCCGCCAGGAGTGGGAAAGTCCACCACGACCACTGCCTTGGTGACCGAGTTCCGGGCCGCCGGCAAGCGGGTGGGCGTCCTCGCGGTCGACCCGTCATCGCCGTTCTCCGGAGGCGCCCTGCTCGGAGATCGGGTGCGGATGCAGGAGCATGCCCTGGATCCCGAGGTGTTCATCCGCTCGATGGCCTCACGTGGTCATCTCGGCGGATTGGCCTGGGCCACCCCGCAGGCGCTCCGTGTCCTGGACGGGGCCGGCTGTGATGTCGTGCTCGTCGAGACCGTCGGCGTGGGACAGGCCGAGGTCGAGATCGCCCAACTCGCCGATTCCACCATGGTCCTACTGGCCCCTGGCATGGGTGACGGCATCCAGGCAGCCAAAGCTGGGATTCTCGAGGTTGCCGATCTCTACGTCGTGAACAAGGCCGACCGGGACGGGGCACAACAGACGGTCCGGGATCTGCGCTACATGCTGTCCCTTGGCGGGCGGCACTCCATCGCCGGCGCCTGGCGACCACCCATCCTGTCCACCGTGGCGTCTCGGGGTGAGGGGATCGGTGAGGTGGTCGCAGCCTTGGACAAGCACCGCGAGTGGCTCGACGCCTCGGGAGAGCGTGCCCGTCGCCAACAGGACCGGGCAGCGGCAGAGATCGAGGCGATCGCGGTCGCTGCGTTGCGGGCGCGGATGGGCGACGTGCACGGCTCGGCCGCGCTGAGTGCCCTGGCAGCACGCGTGCTGGCCGGCGAGCTCGACCCGTACGCCGCTGCCGATGCCGTGATCGAGGAACTGTGAGGTTGGGATGAGCACCCTGACCGATCTGGACGCGGTTGTGGTGGGGGCCGGGCCGAATGGACTCGCGGCCGCCCTACGGATGGCTGCCGCGGGATTGTCGGTACGGGTCTACGAGCGAGCACCCACCTGGGGCGGCGGAACCCGCACGGCGGCCCTGACCGAGCCCGGATTCCGGCACGACACCTGCTCCACCGCGCACCCGATGCTCGCGATCTCGCCGTTCTTCGCCGAGTTCGACCTCGCTGCTCATGGCGTCGGGCTGGTCTCTGCGGAGCTGCCCTTCGCCCATCCGCTATCCGATGGCCGCGCGGTGCTCGTATCCCGCGATCTGGCCCGTACGGCTGCCTCCCTCGGACCGGACGGAGCCTCATACCAGCGCCTGCTGGGCCCGTTGGTCGCTGATGCACCTCGCCTACTGGCGACGCTGCTCGGCAACTTCCGTCGCGCACCGACCTCGGGCTGGCCGGCGGCGTTGCACTTCGCCCGATACGGACTGCGCAGTGCCAAGTCCTTGGCCGGACGCTTCGAGGACGAGCAGGCACGGGCCGTGCTGGCCGGGTGCTCGGCGCACAGCATGATGCGCCTGGATCGGCCGGTGACCGGAGGACTGGGCTTGGTCCTGCTGCTGCTGAGCCACGCCGTCGGTTGGCCGGTCGTCGCCGGCGGCTCGCAGGCGCTCAGTGATGCGATGGTCGCCGCGCTCGTCGCGTCCCGGGGCGAGGTTGTCACCGATCATGAGGTGGGCAGCCTCGACGAACTGCCTTCCGCCCGTGCCATCCTGCTCGACGTCGCACCGGAGAGCTTTCTGCGGATGGCTGGTCCCGATCGGCTCCCGGGCGCATACCGGAAAGCATTGCAGCGCTTCCGTTATGGACCCGGTGTGTGCAAGGTGGACTGGGCACTGTCCGGACCGGTGCCGTGGACGAATACGGATGTGGCGAGGGCCGGAACCGTCCATCTGGGCGGAAGCTACGAGCAGATAGCCACCTCCGAGGCAGAGGTTGCGGCAGGTCGCCATCCGGAGAAGCCGTTCGTTCTGACCGTGCAGCCCACGGTGCCTGATCCCAGCCGCGCACCCGAAGGTGGACATGTCCTGTGGGGCTACTGCCATGTGCCGGCAAGGTCCACGGTGGACATGACGCAGGTCCTCGAGGATCAGATCGAGGCCGTCGCACCCGGATTCCGTGACCTGGTGATCGGGCGACACACCATGACTGCAGCTCAGATGGCCGACTATGACCCGAACTACGTCGGCGGAGACATCAGCGCGGGGGAGACATCCTTTCGGCAGATGTTGGCTCGTCCGGTGCCGCGGTGGTCGACCTACCGAACCCCGATCGATGGGGTGTACCTGTGCTCCTCGGCCACCCCTCCCGGACCGGCGGTACACGGCATGTGCGGTGAGAACGCTGCCCGCCTGGCGCTGCGGCAGCTTTTCGATATCCGGAAACCGCCGTCGCTGCGCAACCTCCCTACTCCGGTGACCGAGTAACCTACGCCCACCATGCCTCGTGAGCTGCGACTTCCCTTCGACCCCATAGAGCGGGCCGGCGAGAACTGGGAACGCATCTGGGGGCGGGCGACCGCAATGCGCGCCGCGACGTCGATCTTTCGGGTCCAACAGATCCTGTTGGCGCGCTTCGACGAGGCCCTGCGCCCGTACGAGCTGACCTTCGCCCGCTACGAGGCACTGGTCCTGCTGCGTTTCTCTCGGACCGGCGAACTACCGCTCAAGGTCATCGGAAGCCGGCTCATGGTGCATCCGACCAGCGTGACGAACACCATCGAGCGGTTGGCAGCGGCCGGTCTCGTCGATCGGCATCCCAATCCTGCTGACGGCAGGGGAGTGCTCGCCTCGATCACCGAGAGCGGCCGCAGGACAGTCGAGCGAGCTACCGCGGACCTGATGGCCGTCGACTTCGGCCTGGCCGACATCAGCGAGGAGCGGCTGAATCAGCTCTTCGAGGCGCTGCGAGATGTTCGGTATGCCGCGGGTGACGTGGCCGCAGCGATCCGGCACTGAGCGACTACCTGCGTCGACGAGGGCAGGTAGTAGGACGTCCTACTTGCGGATTTGATAGGACGTCCTACCATTAGCTATGACCACAGCCACTGATGGCCGAGCACGCTGGCAGCAACGCTACGACAGCGCCTTGGCCTCCGGACGAGTCAGGGACGCCGACTTCCGCACACTGTCTGGCGTCGAGGTCGAGCCGGTGTACGGCCCGCCCTCCGGCCAGGAGCCGGAAGGGTTCGACCGGATCGGCTGGCCGGGAGAGTTCCCGTTCACCCGCGGTCTGTACGCGACCGGCTATCGGGGCCGCTCGTGGACGATCCGCCAGTTCGCCGGATTCGGCAATGCCGAGCAGACCAACGAGCGGTACAAGATGATTCTGGCCGAGGGTGGCGGTGGGCTTTCGGTGGCCTTCGACATGCCGACTCTGATGGGCTACGACTCCGACGACAAGAAGTCGTTGGGCGAGGTGGGGCACTGCGGCGTCGCGATCGACAGCGCCGCCGACATGGAGGTGCTGTTCTCCGACATCCCGCTCGGCGACGTCACCACCTCGATGACGATCAGCGGCCCGGCAGTCCCGGTCTTCTGCATGTATCTGGTCGCCGCCGAGCGCCAAGGCGTTGACATCTCGACTCTGGACGGCACGCTGCAGACCGACATCTTCAAGGAGTACATCGCCCAGAAGGAGTGGCTTTTCCCACCCGAGCCACATCTGCGCCTGATCGGCGACCTGATGGAGTACTGCAACGCCGAGATCCCGGCGTACAAGCCGATCTCGGTCTCCGGCTACCACATCCGGGAGGCCGGCTCGACCGCAGCGCAGGAGCTCGCCTTCACACTGGCCGACGGATTCGGCTACGTCGAACTGGGCCTGTCCCGAGGCATGGACATCGAGGAGTTCGCACCCGGGCTGTCGTTCTTCTTCGACGCGCACATCGACTTCTTCGAGGAAATCGCCAAGTTTCGTGCCGCCCGCCGGATCTGGGCGCGATGGATGCGGGACGTCTACGGCGCCAAGACCGACCGCGCACAATGGCTGCGCTTCCACACCCAGACTGCCGGGGTGTCCCTGACCGCGCAGCAACCGGACAACAACATCGTCCGTACGGCAGTCGAGGCGCTGGCCGCGATCCTGGGCGGCACGAACTCGTTGCACACCAACGCCCTGGACGAGGTACTGGCGCTGCCGAGTGAGAAGGCTGCCCAGATCGCGTTGCGGACCCAGCAGGTGCTGGCCGCGGAGACCGGCGTCGGCAATGTCGCGGATCCGTTGGGTGGATCCTGGTACGTCGAAGCACTCACCGACGAACTCGAGCGCCAAGCGGAGGAGATCTTCGCCCAGATCAAGGGCATGGGTAGCGACGGAACCATGACCAGCGGGCTGCTGCACGGGATCGAGGAGGGCTGGTTTCTGGGCGAGATCGCCGAGGCCGCCTTTGACTACCAGCTCAAACTGGAGAAGGGCGACCGAACGGTCGTGGGTGTGAACGTGAACAACGCCTCGGTCAGCGAACACGACGAACTCGACATCCTGCGGGTCAGCCACGAGGTCGAGGTCGAGCAGTGCCGAGTCCTCGCTGCCCGGCGGGAAGCCCGCCATGAGGAAGCGGTCCGGGCGGCGCTGGACCACATGATCGAGGTCAGCCGCACCGAGGCCAACCTTGTGCCGGCGATGCTGGATGCCGCGCGCGCCGAGGCCACCCTCGGTGAGATCTGCGATGCGTTGCGCGCCGAGTGGGGCGGCTACACCGAGCCCGCCAGGTTCTAGATCCCCTGCCGCAGTCCCGGTGGCGGTATGAAAATGTAGGCCGATGCAGTGGCGCTGGTCTGCGGTGACAGCCGAGGTTCGCTTCGGCCCGTACCGGATCGAGGCACTACTCGGCCGGGGTGGGATGGGGGAGGTGTACCGAGCCTACGACGAGAGCCACAAGGCGCAGGGTGGCACTCAAAGTCCTCTCGCCCCATCTGGCCGCAGACGAGAACTACCGGGCCAGGTTCCGGCGGGAGTCGGAGCTGGCCGCGCGCCTGCGCGAGCCGCACGTCATCCCGATCCACCGGTTCGGTGAGATTCAGGGTCGGCTGTTCCTGGACATGCGCCTGGTCGACGGAAGCGATCTGGGCACGGTGCTCAAGACGCCCGCCGCGCTGTCCGCCCAGCGCGCCGTGGACATCATCAGCCAGGTCGCCCAAGCCCTCGATGCCGCGCACGCCGACGGGCTCATCCACCGAGATGTGTAGCCCTCCAACGTCCTGGTCACCCAACCCGACAGCGACGGTGAAGACATGTTCGTCTATCTCGTGGATTTCGGGATTGCCCGCGCCGCCGAGGACGACGGCCCACTCTCACCATGACCGGCGCCGCCATGTGCAGCTTCGACTACATGGCCCGAGAGCGGTTTCCGGACGCACCGGTCGACCGGCGGACCGATGTGTACTCCCTGGCCTGTCTGCTCTACGAATGCCTCACCGGCAGACGGCCCTTTCTGACTGCAGGCCCCGCCCTCATGAACAACCACCTGCACGCTCCTGCGCCGCGGCCATCAGTCGGAAACGGAGATCTGCCGGCGGGCCTGGATAAGTGGTGATCCGGGGCATGGCGAAGAACCGCGAGGACCGCTACCCCCGCGCTGGTGATCTGGCCGCGGCTGCCCGAGCCGAACTCCGAGCGAGGCCAGGGCCCAGTGCGGTGACTGCGAAATCAGCCGGCCCAACCGACGTGCCGCCCTACTCGGAGTACAGCTGCTGAGCGAGCCCGACCGCGTCGACCCACAGGCTGACCCCGTTTCGGCCACCGAGGATGCGACCGGCAACCCGAAGGCCACCACGTCCCAGGCGCCCCGCTCCATCGGCACCGCTGCGGTGCCACCCCCGACCGTGCCGCAGAGCCCAGCCGCGCCCACCCTCGTGCCGCAAACCACGACGCCGCGAACCACCGACCCGCCCACGCCGCAGGGGCCACCACCGGCCGGAGCACCGCCGCCCGCCCCTAGTGGGGACGCATATGTTGATTCGCTCGCCGACGCTTGCTACGGGGGGGACATGCGGGCTTGCGATGATCTGTACCGCGCGACCGCGAATGGTAACCCGCCATCACCACGGCCGAGGTTGCAGCCGCACTTCGACTACGGGTACACCTGTGGCCACCGTTTGACCGAAGCAGAGGTGCCGCAGCGGTACTGCGTCAACATCTGGCCGTGACCACTGCAGGACCGGCGCCCTAGCTCGTGCGGATCCGCCCGGCTCAGGCGCCGACCGGGTCAGTGCCAAAATAGGAGTCATGCAACCCAATCGTGGAACCGCTGCGCCCCGTACCGCGGCCGCCGCCGCCCAGGCCCAGGTCGCTGGATCTTTGGCCGGAGCCGTCGACCTCGCTGCCATCCGGGCTCGCACCGAGGCAGCCGAGCGGGCCGCTGCCGCACCTGCCCGCGAGGGCGGTAGTTACGTCATAGACGTGACCGAGTCGACATTCCAGGCCGAGGTCATCGACCGGTCCTTCCAGGTTCCGGTCATCCTGGACCTGTGGGCCGAGTGGTGTCAGCCGTGCAAGCAACTGTCCCCGGTCCTGGAGAGGCTCGCCGCCGAGGGAAATGGCGCCTGGATCCTCGCCAAGGTCGATATCGACACCAATCCGCGGCTGGCCGAGGGACTGCAGGTGCAGAGCATCCCGGCGGTCAAGGCCGTGCTGCAGGGTGCGCTCGCGGCAGAGTTCAACGGAGCGCTGCCGGAGTCCGAGGTGCGTAAGTTCCTGGCGGCGGTCGTCGAGGCCGCGGGTGGACGGTTACCTGCGGGAGCCGGAGGTCAGGACGGCGGGGAAGGCGGCCCGCAGGTGTACGCGGACGCGCGACTTGACGCCGCCGAGGACGCCGTCGGTCGTGGGGATCTTGACGCCGCCGAGGCCGCGTACGCCGAGATCCTTGCCGCCGAACCCGGCCACCCGATCGCCGGGCTGGCGCTGTCCCAGGTCAGGCTCCTGCGCCGAGCCGAGGCAGCGGGTCCCGACGCAGTTGCTCAGGCCGATGCCGATCCGAGGAATCCCGCCGCCGCGCGGTCGGCTGCGGATGTGGAACTGGCCCAAGGTCAGGTCGAGCGGGCCTTCGATCGACTGCTGACTGTCATTCGGGCCACTTCCGGCGATGACCGGGACAGCGCCAGGGAAGGTCTGCTCGAGCTCTTCGCCCTGGTGGGTGACGACGACCCTCGAGTCTTGGACGCTCGCAAGAAGCTCACTGCGGCTCTGTTCTAGCGTCGGGAGCCGTCCATCCGTCAGTCGAAGATGCCGCAGTCGGCTCCGCCGTTGATGAAGCCCTGCCGGAAGACGTCGACGAGTTGGAACCCCGAGAGCCCTACCTCCGGCAGGATCTCCCGCCTGGAGCCGTACTCGATCAGGAAGATCACCGCCTCGTCGATGTCTCCGGGGCTGATGCTGGTGTCCGCCGGGTCGTCCAGCGTGCCGAGGTAGAACTGGGCCGCGAACCAGCCGGTAGCACACACCGCGGCCGAGATTGCTTCGGGACCACGTACCGAACGATCGAGGGCGTGCCGGGCGGCCAAGGCATACGGCAAGGAGATGGCCGTCGTCACAGCGAAGTCCCCGATCTCGTCGGCGACGATCCTGGTGAGGTCGGACTCGTCGAAGGCGACCGTGTTGTCGTCCGGGCAGAAGCTGATGTCCCGCTCCACCGCGTCGCCGCCACACTCCGGGGCATCGCCGTCGAAGGCGACCAACTCCGGGGTGATGAAGGACTGCTGACCGACCTGGTCGAAGGCCGACTCCCAGAAGATCTCCAGCGTGCGGTCACTGATCTCGACCGCCAACTGGTAGGAGACATTTCCGCTGGTCCCGTCCTCCGGGGTGAATTCGGCCAGGGTGAACAGCCGGTCGTCGTCGTAGTTGTCCCGGCAGGCCCGCGCGCCGCTGTCGAAGCCTTCCTGGAAGGCCGAGACCCGATCGAAGTACGACCCGTGCGCGCTCTCGTCGTCCGCGGCTGATCCAGGCTCGTCCCGAAGCAGCAGGAACCCCCGAATGACATCATCGAGTTCTGGTGCCCGGATGTTGAAGTGCTTCGCGTTGTCCTGCGCGACCCATCCGGTCCAGGCTCCGGCGTAGCAGTCGGCCTGAGTCTCGTAGACGATGGACAGGTCCGACGGGGGAGGTTCCCGACCCTGGATGGCATGTCCGAACTCGTGCGCCATCACCAGTGCCGGCAGGAACCGGCCGTAGTCCTGGGCCAGGCTCTCCAGCAAGGTCCGGTCGTAGACGATGTTGTCCCCGTCGCCGCCGGGCTGAGGGAAGCAGTAGAAGGCGTTGCCCGCCACGTTCTCCGGATCTCCGTCCAGGCAGCCGATGTCCTCGGGGTAGTCGTCGGGGTCAAAGTTGTCGGGATCGATGGAGTAGTAGCCGCCGGTAAGCGGCGGAAAGTCGGCGGCGTACAGATCAGGAAAGTGTTGCGACCAGAAGTCGTTGATGTCAGCCAGCGCGTTACGAGCGGTGGTGTCGATCTCGCTGTCGATGGAGCCGACGATCGAGAAGTCGGAGTCAGCCACGTCCTGACGGAGCCCGTTGGCAGGTGAGGGGGCGCCGACGACCGTACTGGCACAACCGCTGGTGGTCACCCCCACGCTCGCCAGGATCACGACGCTGCGGCGCGCCCTCGACGACATCGTCCTCAACCGTCCAGGCCTTCCACTCCGCAGGTATCGGGTCCGACGACGAAACCACGCCGGAAGAAGTCCACGAGCTGGAAACCGGACAGGTCCGTCTCCGGCAGGACCTCGCGGCGGGTGGCCTGTTCGACCAGGAAGAGCACCGCCTCGTCGATGTCGCCGGGAGAGATCGACGAGGAATTGCCCGGCTCGAAGGGGATGTCTCCGTCGGCGAAGGTGGAGGAGTACCAGCCGGCCAGGCAGACCGCCGACGAGATTGCCGACCCGTCGTCGATCGGCCGGTCCAGCGCGTCTAGCACCGCCAGGCTGTACGGGATGGCAACCGCCATGATCACCGCGTAGTCGCCGATGTCCTCGTGCAGCGCCTCGGTCAGCTCGGCTTCGTCGTAGCTGACCGAGTTCTCCGCCGGGCAATAGTTGATGTCGCGCTCCACGTCCTGACCGTCACAGTCCGGTGCGTCGCCGTCGAAGCCCACCAAATCCGGGATGCTGAAGTCCACTCCGGCATCGCCCAGGACATCGGACCAGAACGTGCCGAGGGAGCTGTCAGCGATCTCGAAGGTGGTCTCGTAGTCGGCGTCACCGGTTTGGTCATTTGGCTGGAACTCGATCTGGGTGAAGATCCGGCTGTCGTCGAAATTGTCGCGGCAGGCGGGAGGCCCGTCGTCGAATCCCTCCTGGAAGGCGGAGGTCCGGTCGAAGTAGGAGCCGTGCGAGCTCTCCCCGTCGGGGTCCTCTCCGACTGGGTCACGGAACTCGACCAGACCCCGGATCAGGTCGTCCAGTTCGGGTGCGCGGATGTTGAAGTGTTGTGCCGCGTCGGTGGCCACCCAACCGGTCCAGGCACCGGCGAAGCAGTCGGCCTGGGTCTCGGAGACGATGGTCCGGTTCGAGTCGACTCCTTCGCGGCCCTGGATGGCGTGCCCGAACTCGTGGGCTATCACCATCGCCGGAAGGAACGGTCCGTAGTCGTTTCTGAGCTGCTCGAGCAGGGTCCGGTCATAAACGATGACGTCACCCTCATTGCCGGCCAGGCAGTAGTAGGCGTTACCGGTGACGTTGTCGACCAGGTCTTCGAGACACCGGTCGTTGTCGATGTCGTCGGGATAGTCGTCGGGATCGAAATTGTCCGGGTCGACGGAGTAGTAGCCACCCTCCAGCGGTGGGAACTCGTTGCCGAAGACGTCCGGGAACTGCTGCTCCCAGAAGGTGTTGAGATCGGCCAAGGCGTTACGGACCAGTCGATCGACCTCCCCGTCACCGGCCCCGAAGATCTCCAGATCGGAGTCGGCCACGTCCTGACGGATCCCGTTGGCCGGATTCGGTGTCCCGGTGACCACACTCGTGCATGCGCTGAGCACGGGGAGCAGTACTGCGACCAGCATCAGCCGGCGCGGTACCGGCGTCGCCCGCAGGTGTGACGTGGCGGTCACGCTTGGCCTCCTCCGAGGTTCGAGCGGCATCGGTTTCGGGCCCTTCAGGCTAGACGGCTAGAAACAGAATCGGGTGCTTGATCGTGCTTGCGGCCAGATGATCGCCTACGCCGTGTCAGTTTCGGGTAGGCCGGACTGCGCCTCGGCGGGTGGCTGACCGAATTGCTCCGGTTCCAACCACAGCGCACCCAGTGGCGGGAGCGACACCGTCGCCGAGCAGGGCTGGCCGTGCCAGGGTTTGCCCTCCGACTCGACCCGACCCAGATTCCCCACCCCGGAGCCCCCGTAGGAGGCCGCGTCGGTGTTGAGCAGTTCGGTCCACGAGCCGGCAGTGGGCAGGCCGATTTGGTATCCGTGGTGTGGGACCGAGGCAAAGTTCGCCACGCAGGCCACCACCGATCCGTCTGACCCGTAACGCAGGAAGGAGAAGACGTTGTTGGCTGCGTCGTTGGCATCGATCCAATGGAACCCGCTGGGATCGGTGTCCTTCGACCAGATGGCCGTTCGACTGCAGTAGGCCCGGTTCAGGTCGCCCACCAGCAGTTTCAGGCCGGCATGGCCCGGGTCATCGAGTAGCTCCCAGTCCAATGCGGAGCCCTCGGCCCACTCCCGCGGCTGGCCGAACTCGCTGCCCATGAACAACAGCTGCTTGCCCGGATGTGCCCACATGTAGGCGAGCAGGAGCCTGAGCGTGGCCAACTGCTGCCACCGGTCGCCCGGGACCTTGCCGAGCAGCGACCCTTTGCCGTGCACCACCTCATCATGGCTGATCGGCAGGATGTAGTTCTCCGAGAAGGCATACATCATGGCGAAGGTCATCTGGTTGTGGTGATAAGAGCGGTGGATCGGTTGGCGGGCAAGGTAATCGAGAGTGTCATGCATCCAGCCCATGTTCCATTTGAAACCGAAACCGAGGCCACCGAGGTATGTGGGTCTGGTCACGCCTGGCCAGGCTGTGGATTCCTCGGCGATGGTGATGGCGCCGGGGACATGTCTGTAGACGGTGGCGTTCATTTCCTGCAAGAAGGCGACGGCGTCAAGGTTCTCGCGGCCGCCGTAGACGTTCGGCAGCCACTCGCCGTCCTTGCGTGAGTAGTCGAGGTAGAGCATCGAGGCCACGGCGTCGACTCGCAGGCCATCGATGTGGTACTCCTCGATCCAGTAGAGCGCATTGGCCACCAGGAAGTTTCGTACCTCGCGGCGGCCGAAGTCGAAGACGTAGGTTCCCCAGTCGGGTTGCTCACCACGCCGCGGGTCGGCGTGCTCGTAGAGCGGGGTGCCGTCGAAGCGGGCCAGCGCCCACTCGTCCTTGGGAAAGTGGGCCGGCACCCAGTCGACGATGATCCCGATGCCGGCCCGGTGCAGCTTGTCGACGAGGTACCGGAAGTCATCCGGGGAGCCGAAGCGCGCGCTGGGCGCGTAGTAGGAGGTGACCTGGTATCCCCAAGAGCCGCCGTAGGGGTGCTCGGAGACCGGCAGCAGTTCGGCGTGGGTGAAGCCGGTCTCGACCAGATAGTCGACCAGTTCCTCGGCCAGCTGCCGATAGTCCAAACCCTGGCGCCAGGACCCGAGGTGCACCTCGTAGATGCTCATCGGCGCGTCGTGCCAGGTCGTCTTCGCCCGGGTGGTCATCCACTCGTGGTCCTGCCAGTCATAGCTGGAATCGACGACGACCGATGCGGTGGCGGGCGGCACCTCGGTCGCGAAGGCCATCGGGTCGGCCTTCACCCGCCAGACCCCGTCGGCGCCCAGGACGTTGAACTTGTAACGGGCACCGGCCTCGATGCCGGGGACGAACAGCTCCCACACGCCGGTCGCGCCGAGCAGTCGCATGGAGTAGGCGTTGGCCTGCCAGAAGTCGAAGTCTCCGGTCACCCTGATCCCGAGCGCCGCAGGCGCCCACACGGCGAAGGAGACCCCCGAGACAGAGCCGCCCGGCGTGTCGTAGCTGCGTACGTGCGCACCGAGAACGGTCCACAGCGCTTCATGGCGTCCTTCGGCGATGAGATGCTCGTCCATGTCCCCGAGCGTGGGCAGCCACCGATAGGGGTCATCGACCACGTAGGCGGAGTCATGCTCACCGTCGAGGTAGAGCACCTCCAGGCGGTAGTCCATCGGCGGTGTGGACAGCCGTGCCTCGAACACCCCGCGGAGGTGGACGAGCTGCATGGGGGTTCGCCGGCCGTCGGTGAGAACCGAGACCGCCGAGGCATCCGGGCGGAAGGTGCGCACGACCGTCGTCCCGTTCTCCACATGCGAGCCGAGCAAGGCATGCGGATCGCGTTCGCGGCCGGCCACCAGTGCTTCGAACCGTTCGGAATGAGTGGGCTCGGAGTGGGCCCGGTTGGGGTGGGCCGGGCTGGGTGGCTGCGCTGGGCGGGGTGGCTGGGCTGGGTGGGGCGGGTCAAAATCAGTCACGACTTGCCCACCAAACGGTCGAAGGATTGCAGCGGGATGCCGAGCCAGTGCGGACGGTTGCGAGCCTCGTAGACCGTTTCGTAAATCGCCTTGTCGGCCTCGAGCGCGGCCAGCAGCGCGCCGAAATCGGCCGGATCGATCCCGCCGGCCTCGGCGTACCCGGCGCAGTACGCGTCTCGGTTTCGCGCGGCCCATTCGGTGGCTCGGTAGGAAAGCTGTAGATCGGCCGCTTCGCCGACCAGCAGGTGCCGTGCCACGTAGTCGAAGGAGCGCAGCATCCCGGCCACGTCCCGCAACGGTGTGTCCAGTTTCCGGCGGACCCCGATCGCCCGGGCCGGTTCCCCCTCGAAGTCCAGAATCGTCCAGCCGCTCACCGTACGCAGGACCTGACCGAGGTGCAGGTCGCCGTGCACCCGCTGCAGCATCACCGGTTCCTGAACCGAGTGCAGTTGCACATAGGTGTCCCGAATGGCAGCTCGGTGCAGCTCGAGCTCGCTCACCATCTCGGTCGCCTTATCGAGGCGATTGTGTAGTTCCTCGATCAATCCCGTCAGCCATTCCGGCCCGGCAGGTTGGGTCGGCAGGACGCGCGCCAGGTCGGCGTGCACCGAGGCAGTCGCCGCACCGAGGCGGTGGGATTCTGCCGCGAAGTCGCCGCCGACCTCCTCGGCATGCAGGTCCGCCTCGGCGTAGAGATCCCGAACACTCGTGGTCGCCAGTGACCAACCGTCGGTAGCACCGGGCAGGAAGGTCTGGACCATCGCGGCGGTCGCTGTCGTGACCCCGTCCGCCCGCTGGTTGTCCGGGTCGGCGGCGTCGGCGGACAGCCCTACCTCGACCGAGCCCAGCAGTGGCGCAATGTGTGGATTGTCAGTGGCCGCCAAGGCGTGATGGATCTCGACATCAGGATTGGTCCCTGCTTCGAGTCGGCGGAACACCTTGAGGATCGCCTGGTCGCCATAGACCAGGGAAGTGTTGGACTGCTCGGTCGTGACGATGTCTCCCGGGATACCCGCCGGGATCACCACCCCGGGCTCTGGGCGGAACACGACCGGCCCCACCTGCGCTCCCTCGGCGAGCAGCGTCAGCCAAGTGGCGGTCTGATCCCTGTCCCGCAACGCGTCGTATGCCCAGACCGAGGAGGAAGCCGGGTCCTGGCTGGCTCCGGCCGGGACCCGTCCGATCAGCGCCCCGGCGAGTCCGTCGACCGGTTCCCGGCGGATCGTGACCGGTACCAGGTAGCCCGCCCGTTCGCCGTCGGAGTACCAAACCCGGACGTGGTGCACCTCCAGGACCAGCTCGCCGGCGGCGAGTTGCACACCGCTGTCACTGAGCCGCTGGATCGTGCGTCCCTTGGCCGGGTACCAGCGCTGCTCTGGAAGCCAGTCGGCCAGGATCGAGCTCAGATCGGTTGCCGTCGTGCCGGTCATCGGTCCACCTCCGTCATCGAGCTGGGCATCTCGTCGTTGCCGGCTGGTGGTCCTAGTTCGAACCAGTAGAAGCCGTGCCCGGCCAGAGTGAGGAAGTACGGCAGCACCCCAATATCGGGAAAGCGGACCCGGCCGACCAGTTCGGTGGGCGAGAAGCCCGCGAAGCGACGGAGGTCCAGCTCGGCCGGCTGCGGAAAGCGCGACAGGTTGTTGACGCACAGGACCCGATCGTCGCCGAACTCACGAACGTAGGCGATCACGGTGGGGTTACGACAGCCCACCTCTGAGTAGGTGCCCAGCCCGAAGGTTGGGTGTTGCTTGCGCACCGCGATCATCCGCCGGGTCCAGTGCAGTAAGGAGTTCGTGGTGCGCATCTGGGACTCGACGTTGGTGACCTGGTAGCCGTACACCGGGTCGGCATTGATCGGCAGGCACAGCCGCTGCGGGTCAGCGGTGGAGAAACCGGCATTTCGGTCCGGCGTCCACTGCATCGGGGTGCGGACCCCGTCCCGGTCTCCGAGCCAGATGTTGTCACCCATGCCGATCTCGTCCCCGTAATACAGGACCGGTGATCCGGGGAGGGACAGCAGCAGCGCGGTGAACAGCTCCAGGGTGTTGGTGTCGTTGTCGAGCAGCGGCGCCAGCCGGCGGCGAATTCCGATGTTCGCCTTCATCCGCGAGTCCTTCGCGTACTCGGCCCACATGTAGTCGCGCTCGTCGTCGGTGACCATCTCGAGGGTCAACTCGTCATGATTGCGAAGGAAGATCCCCCACTGACAGTTGTCCGGGATGGACGGTGTCTGCGCCATGATCTCAGAGATGGGGAAGCGCGACTCCCTGCGTACGGCCATGAAAAGCCGTGGCATGACTGGGAAGTGGAAGGCCATCTGGCATTCGTCTCCCAGTTTCGGGTCGCCGAAATACTCCACCACATCGGCCGGCCACTGGTTGGCCTCACAGAGCAGCACGCGATCGGTGTAGTTGTCGTCGACGAAGGCTCGGATCTCCCTAAGGAACTCGTGGGTACGTGGAAGGTTCTCGCAGTTGGTGCCCTCCGCCTCGAACAGGTACGGCACCGCGTCGAGCCGAAACCCGTCGATTCCGAGGTCCAGCCAGAACCGAAGGGCGTCGATCATCGCGGCCCGTACCTTGGAGTTCTCGAAGTTCAGGTCCGGCTGATGGCTGAAGAACCGGTGCCAGAAGTACTGATGCCGAACCGGGTCGTAGGTCCAGTTGGAGCTCTCGGTGTCGACGAAGATGATCCGAGCATCCGGGTAACCGGAATCGTCGTCGGCCCATACGTAGAAGTCCCCGAACGGTCCATCGGGATCGTGCCGGGAGGCCTGGAACCACGGATGTTGGTCGGAGGTGTGGTTCATGACCACGTCGATGATGATCCGCATCCCCCTGGCGTGTGCCTGCTCGACCAGTTCGGCGAAGTCCTCGATGCTCCCGTACTCCGCCAGAACCGAGTTGTAGTCGGCGACGTCGTACCCCCCGTCCCGCAACGGGGACACGAAGAACGGGGGCAACCAGAGGCAGTCCACGCCAAGCCAGGCCAGGTAGTCGAGCTTGCCGATCATTCCGCGGAGGTCCCCGGTGCCGTCGGCGTTGCTGTCGGCGAATCCTCGTACGAGCAGCTCGTAGAAGACCGCCCGCTTGTACCACAGCGGATCGGTGGACTCCGTCGCGTCGATCGGTTCGGCGGTCACCGCGGCATCAGTCTGACGGCCGGACGCCGGCCACGCGCCTTGGCCGGGGTAAGTCTGGGCACCCGGTCACGCTACCGATTCACCAGGGAGCGACCAGCGGGGGCCGACGCCCGCAGATTCAATCCTCGCGGCGCAACCTTTCCCGCTTCGATGGCGTATTTCTGGCACGACAACACCCCGTTGCTCGCGTCCCACGTTCGCCGGCCCGGAAGGGGTCACACCATGAAGACCTTGCTCAAGTGGATTGCGGTAGTAACAACAGTCGCTGCGATGGCAGTAGTAGCCCCGGCGGCGGCACAGGCTGCGCCGTACTGCGGGATCACGTGGGGTTCCATGGACAAGAGCGCCGGAACCCTCACGCCGGATGCG
>JALZDV010000004.1 GCA_030862345.1 Actinomycetota bacterium
CCCCACCGGCGGGCTGGTGCAGACACCGCCCATGGACCACCAGTCGGTGACCGAAGGGCCCCACGCCGAGCCGTGCCCGAACTTGTGGTGCAGCGCAGAGTCGGTGCCGACGAGGAACAGGTCCAGGCGCTTGGGCCCCCAGGACACCGCGGCTGGCGGGCTGGTGGACACACCGCCCATGAACTGCCATTCCGTGACCGAAGGTCCCCACGCCGAGCCGTCCCAATACTTGTGGTGGATTGCGTCGTCCGTGCCCCTTACGAACACGTCGATGCGGTCGGGGCCCCAGCACACTGCTGCCGGCTCGGACCTGGGGAGTGTTCGCTCATCCGGGTCGGACCCCCACCGGATCTCGTGCATCTGGTTATCGGTGCCCCGGTAGACGACATGCTGGCGGGTGGTTCCCTCGACGGCAAAGGCGGTCGGCTTGTCGGCGGCCAGAGGGGCGAGGGCCCACACCGATAGGTCTATGTGGGCGGGTACGCCCCCCGGGCCGGGCACCCACCAGATTTCGTTGAGGTGCCCGTCCTCGCTGCGATAGATGACATGCTTCGTGTTGGTCTCGGCACTGTAATAAGCGGCCGAGTCGTTCTTCGCGGGTGGGGCGCCTTCCGCTGCCGCCGTCAGATCCCAGTGGTTCACCCCGTCGGCACCCCCCCACCAGAGTTCGTGGATGTGCCCGTCGCTGCTGCGATAGGTCACCTGGTGAACGTCGTTATGGGCGGTGTAATAGGCAGTCGGATCGCCGACCGCCTTCGGCGATCGGGCAACCCGGGACAGATTGTCGTGGCCGACGGCCGCGGTGCCGAGCGAGTAGAGCGTGTGAACATGCCCATCAGTGCCGCGGAAGGCCACGATGATCTCGCCGGTGTTGGTGTTGCTTTACGGCGCAGGATCGCCCAGGACGCCTGGAGCATCCGATGGTCGAGTCAGATCCTCGTGCTGTGGGGCGTTCGTTCCGGACCACCACAGGCTGTGGAGGTGGGTGTCCTCGCCTCGGTAGACGACGAGGACACTGCCGTCCTTCAGGACCATGCCTCGGGGATTGCCGGCGGCCTTCGGGGCGCCGGCGGTCTTGCTGAGGGAGTCGCGGCCCACTGCGCCAGTCGACCAGTAGTAGCTGTAAACGTGACCATCCTTGCCCCGGTACAACGTCGTCACGCTCCCGCTGTTCGCGTCGATGAACAGCGACGGATCTCCTGCCGCCCGCATACCGTCGTCAGCGAGGCGGGTCAGGTTGTTCGTCCCCTTGTCCGACCCCTTCTGCCAGAGCTCGTGGATGCTGCCGTCCCTGTCCCGGTACGCGATAACGGTGGCTCCCAGTGCGCGGTTGGCGATACCGCTGGGTGCGCCCAACGCCCTGGGTGCTCCCACCGGACGGGACCTTTCGACGTAGAGGTGCGCCCGGACCGGGGCCGGTCGCACGGCGTCATCCCACCCGAGCCGGTATCCGTTCTGCTCCAACCGGTCGATGGGCACGAAGTGAATCTTCTCGATGACGTCATCCCTGACGGACAGGAGGCGAAATCCCGAGAAGCTCACCGACGAGTTGTCAAGAGGGCCGAGTGCGCCTGTCTGTAGGACGAGCGGCCGGTGATCTGACCACCACGCGCGAGGGTCCGGCGCCGAGGAAAGGGGATTCGGATATGGCGGCACCTGCAGTTGGTGTGCAACCCCCGCGTCGTATGGCATCGGCCACGGCATAGCGTCTGCCGCCGATCCCGGGACTACCTCGACGTAGGTTTCCTCGGTATCCACCGCTACGGTCCAGGCTGCGAAGGGGCGATCCGGAGGCCAGACTTTCCATCTCTTGGTATATGTCGTGGGATAGTAGCTGGGGGGGTTATGAGTGTAGAAGTCCATGTGGTACGCAAGCTCGCCCCCGAAGTGCGGCCGTACCGAGAACTCATTGTGGCGATGAGTATGACCGGCCAGCACCACATCAGCGGCACGGAGCGACCCAACCCCCGCCAGGAGGGCCATCAGATCGTCGGCCCGGCCGCGGGACACGCCGTAGTCAAGCTGGTCCTCATTGTTGAGGCGCTTGACGAAGGACGGAGCGCGACCGTCGCCCTCGCCGCCGAACCAGGACGGGTGTCGTGCCTGAACGAAACCAGGTAAGTCGTTGGCGACTAGATGGGGGGAATCGAACCTCGCCAGAAATGTGTGCGTCTGCGTACCCTGATGTGGTCGTTGCGTCTCGCGCAAGAAGTATGGATAGGAGTTCTTCCAGACGTTGAAAAGAGGAGCGTGAAGTCCGACAATAACCAAGGCGTCGTCGGTGACATCACCTAAAACCTCGACCGCCATATCGAACTCGTTGTCCGACACTCCCTCGGAGTTCGGCGAGCCACCCACAAAAGTGACCTCGTCCTCGGAGGCCCACCCCAATATCACCTTGAGACCTTCAAAGGTGTTCTCCGACACTCCGACGTCGCATGCGCTGTCAAGCATGACTATCCGGTGCTTACCCAAGCAGACGCAGTACGACCTTCGATCCGCCAAGAACCTCTTATACGGCTCGTTGTCTGGGTCGACCTTGACCATGTATGCCGCCTCTTCGGCACTCAGGTTCGGCGGAATGTCCGGTTGATCATGGCCGTCCGTGATTTGCCAGGCTATCGCGTCGCTTTGACTAAGGTTGTAGCCGGAGTAGTTTCTGACGCGCTCGAGGTCTTTCAGTGACACAAGTCCCCAATACCAGGGGAGTCTTAGGTCGAACACAAGAAGGTACGGGTTCTCTCTATAGTCGTGGTTGCCGGGGACCATGAAGATGGGAACGAGCAGCTCTTCCACATCAGGAAAGTCAGGGCCAGGCGCTTCGCCGAGTATGAGCTGTCGAAGGAAGCGTGCGTTGCCCCCCTCCGAGTGGTCGTCGTCCCGTTCGTATAGATAGTCGTACAGATCTCCAGTCGCGACGATGACATCGAGGTGTCCGATGCGGTGGAGGTAGTTGGCGTACCGGATGAAGCCGCGGAAACGATCGTTCCAGTTGTACATTCGATCTGCCGCCTCGGGCCGTCCAATCTGGCGGAGTGTCTCCCGGAAGCCATCAATACGGCGCGCAACGTGCATGTCCGTGATATGGGCGATGCCGAAATCAGTCCACGCGTCGCGGTGGTAAGCAGCGTGCGGCGCGACAACATGCCATCGCCCACCGTCTTCGCGCAGGGCGACATCGTAGAGCTGACGAGATGCGAGCGGCGCCGTTGCGTAGGTGGACACGCCGTAGATGGCCGGGAGAACTATCCCGCCTATACCCCCCGGCTCTTCTGCTTTGACGACGTGAACGTCGCCAACCGAGAGCGGTACCTGCGCGGAGGGCTGCCCGGTAGCCCGCAAGGCCAGACGCCCGTTGAGCGCAGACCGAATGAGGGAGCGAAGCTCTTCGGCGGGCCATTGATCTGGAATCTTCGGGCCACTCTCCTTGCCGTCGAGTCGAAACGTGACTGCATCCTCAGGGAGAAGCTGTTGCGTCGCGGAGTCTGGGGAAACAATCGTGGGCTGGCCGATCATCGGAAAACGGAACCCGATAGTCGCTTTACGATTCCCGGATCGTAGTGTGAGCCCACGCTCGTAGAGCTGCGCCTGACCACCAGGGACCGCGTAGACGCCGGTTAGCGGTTCACCAAGCGCCACAACAGTTACCTCGTCTGGAGAAGAACCGCGGCAAGGCCTCGACGGCCGAATGCTGTGGCTCAGGGG
>JALZDV010000007.1 GCA_030862345.1 Actinomycetota bacterium
GCGCGATCCCGCGACCGCTGAGCGCGGCACTCGCGGCCAGGCCCGCCGGTCCGCCGCCCACCACCACACAGTCGATCATCAGGACGCTCCCGTGGAGACAGGGTCAAGCCCGGGCACGGACACAACGATCGTGGGGCCGGGCCACCGGCGCGGCCACCACCAGCCGTCGCAGGCCTTGGCTCGCAGCCCAGAACCGATCATCCGTCTCACCTCCTGCCCGCGACCGGCCTCTGCGCCACCCTCACCGATCACCCGAGCAGATGCGGACGGGCACGACCTCGTAGAGGTGCATGGTGTGGCCGCGCATCCGGTAGAGCAGGTAGCTCCACAGCGGGCCAATGGGCCGCAGCAGCCACCGGACCCGGCGCGGTTCGGCACCGCCGAGAAGCCGGGCACGGCCCGCGACGCTGTCCCCCAACGAGGTACCGCCGACGGGGCATGGGGCCAGGCGCACCCGGTCGCATCGGGCGAGCCGGGCCGCCTTACCGCCGCCGGCGGACGTGATGAAGTAGGCCCGCCCCCCGTCGAGCGCGATGGTCACCGGGGTCCGAACCCCTGCGCCGCCGCGGCGGAACGTGGTCAGCAGGGCGGTGCCCGACCGCGCCAACGGGGCCAGCGCTCCGGTTTCGGCCGCACACCTCATACCGTTATGCTCGCCCAACGTTTGACCGCTGTCAATCATTGTTTGTATTTGACGTTCGGGTAGCTTTGGTGGCCATGCCGGAGACAGGACATCGATCCCGCGGGCCGGAGGCGGAGCTCATCGAGGCGTGGCAGCTGCTGATGGGCTTGGTCCTCAACCAGCGCTGGCGCTGGCCCGAGGTCTCCGCCGAGCTCGGGATCTCGCAAGCCGGCCTGCGCGCCCTGCTCGCCATTGACCCGGCCGCGCCGAGACCGATGCGCGATCTCGCGCGCGCGATGAACTGCGACGCGTCGTACGTGACTGCGATGATCGACGACCTGGAACGGGCCGGCTACGCGGAACGGCACCCCGCACCCCACGACCGCCGGATCAAGATCGTGGCATTCACCGCCGCCGGCACCGCCGCCCTGCGCACCGTTCAGGACCGGCTGCTCGGGCCGCCAACCGAGCTGACCAGGTTGACTGCGGCGCAACAACGCTCGCTCGCCGGCCTCCTCCGCCAGGCCCTCACCGCACCATCCGCAGCCGACCACGAAGGTTCAGACCCGAACCAGACGTAGACGTCCGGGAAGGACGATTGTGGCTCTGCTGTGTGGCGCCCCCGGGGAGGCTCCAACTACATCTGCGACCCGGTGTCATAGACGTGAGCTGCGACTGTCCACGCGGGTGGGACTCGTGATGCGGCGACGGAGCTGATCGGCTCAAGGTTTGGGCGACTCCGTCCCTGGCTGCCCCCTGTCGACGACGTCTGAACACCGACCGCTTGCGACGGATGAAAATGGACCCCCTGGTCGAGAGTGAGGGGTGCTGAAGGTGGAGGACTGGGCGGAGATCCGTTGTCTTCATCGGGCCGAGGGGATTCCGATCAAGGCGATCGCTCTCGGCGGCTCGGGTTGGGCGGAACACGGTTCGCAGACGTTGGCCGCCGACAGCCGCCGTTCTATATGCCGCCGGTCGCGAAACTATCTCCGGCTCACCCATGCTGAGCCGGAGAGGAGTTGCTGGGACGAGTGTGCGTTCAGGCCGCATTCCAGATGCTGCGGTACCTCTCCAGCTCCTCCGGATCAAGCGCAGGGTCTCCGGTTACGGCGATGACACGTGGTGTCCCAGTCTCGCCGGCCGTCTCGACGGGGTGTCAAGAGCGCGCCGACTGAGGTGGTGGCATCCGCAAGCGGCTCGGTCATGTGCGGCCACGGGATCCTGAACGCAGACGGCCAAGTTTCTGAACGTTGATGGCCAGCCCAGACCAATGCCGAGACACGTTGCTGCCCGGCGCTGAAGTAGCCGAACGTAGCCGGCTCAGGGATGGATGCGATCATCCGGACGTTACTCCGTTCGGCGTCGACGGAGTCTCGATCGGTCATGCCAGCTGGTCCGGAGTTGCCTACCACGCCCTGTCGCCGGCACGTGCCCTCACGATGGATGAGCTCGTCTCTTTCGAGACCCTCGTACAGGCTCTATGGTGCTACACTGATGCAATTTTCCGAGCTGTCCAGGACGGCTACGATCTGCAGATGCCAGACTCGTACTCGTGGCGATTCCTGCGGGCAGTTCATTCCCGACTGGCCACTGCTCAGCGGTTCGTGGCCAGAGATCTACAACCTGCCACAGAAACGATCTCGCGCCGATCGTTCGTGCTGGTCAGGACGAGGTGCCGATGTGCGCGCCCGGAGAGACTCGAACTCCCAACCTTCTGATCCGTAGCCACCCGAGGCCCCGTCCAAAGGGGTCCGAGTGAGTGTATTTCAGCAGCT
>JALZDV010000032.1 GCA_030862345.1 Actinomycetota bacterium
GTACGGGACGATCATCTCGGCGAAGGAAAGCCGGTGCGCTACAGGGCGTTCCATGCCATCGTCGTCGTAGGTGACCCGGTGGATCACGAGTCCCTCGCGGTAGTTGAAGCCGATCCGCATGGACCATCTCTGCCAGCGCACTGCATTGCCGTCGACGGTCAGCGACGCACCTTCGGGCTGATGCACCATCAACGGCTTGATGTCGGGGCGCTGCACGAGACCCGGAACGAGAGCGGGGACGTACTCGCCCATCACGTCCGGAAGCTCGACCGAGAAGCTGTCCTCGACCCGGAGAACCTCCATCGTGTTCATGTCCAAGATGACATGCAGGCCGTTGACCGGATGGGCGTACGGATTACCCGTCTCGCTACCCCGCAGCCAGATGTCGGTCCAGCCGAGCCGGCGGCCGACGTACTCCTCCGGGATCAACGAGTGCGCGTACGTCCACGTGTCCATCAGGACTCTTGTGAGGTCTGTGATGCCCCGTTTGGCAAGGGCAGCAACGACTTCTCGGTCGTCGAGGGCAGCGTGCTGCGCCTCGTGCCACTCGTCGATCGTCATGTTGGGCTGCTCGCCTGGAATGTCGACCCAGGACAGCACGGCATCGTCGCTGAGTGAGACCAGCGCTTTGTAGGTCACCTGCTCGACTCGGCTCCAGCAGATGACCCGTGCCTCGCGCGGCGGGGTCCCGGCCGTAGTTGGGTCGTAATCCCGTACGACCTTCTTCGCCGGCTCCCTGAGTTCGATCGAGGCGAATCGCCAGCTCTCGTCGACCGCTTTGTCGCGCTGCAGCACGGCTACCACGCGCCGGATCTCGTCGGCCGTGAGCGGATCAAGCGGGTGGGCGCTCACGCGCCGCGCCCGTTGAGGAGCGGTGTGCCCTGATCCCAAGAAGTTCCGTCCCGTTCGTCGCGCCGCTTGCGCGCCATCGCCGACAGTGCTTCCAGTACGACCCGGTTGGCCAGCGCCGCGGTGATCTCCGCGTGGTCGTACGGCGGGCTCACCTCGACCACATCGATGCCGACGATCGGCAGTTCCAGGCACAGCCGCCGTACGGCATCGAGCAGTTCGCGCGCGGTGAGACCACCAGGTTCGGGCGTACCGGTCCCCGGCGCTTGCGCCGGATCGCAGACGTCGATATCGACGGACAGGAACACCCCCGTACAACCGTCGACGGCGATCGCGCTCGCCTCGGTCAGGCAATCCTGCAGGCCGCGATGGCCGATCTCGGTCATCTCGTACGACCGCATTTCCTGCTCGGCCATCCAGGCCAGGGTTTTCGGAGGTGGCCAGTATCCGCGTAGGCCGATCTGGAGGAACCGGTTGCCGGCCAGGGCGCCGGATTCGATCAGCCGGCGCATCGGCTGGCCGTGACCCCACAGCGAGCCGAAGGCGATGTCGCCGGTGTCGGCATGCGCGTCGAAGTGGATCATGGAGACGGTGCCGTACCCGAGCACGTTGGCAACGCCCTTGGCATCGGCGTAGGCGATCGAGTGGTCTCCGCCCAGGATGACCGGGATGGCGCCGGCCCCGGTGACCTTCTCGACGGCTGCCTCGAGTGCGCCCAGGGCGGTCTCGATGTCGCCCGGCGGCATCTCCACATCACCGGCGTCGGCGACCCGCAGCTCCTGCAATGCATCGGTACGCAGTGCCAGGCTCGGCCGGGATCCGTCGTGCGGCAGGTAGTCGGTCATCCGGATGGCCATCGGCCCGAACCGCGTCCCCGGCCGATGGGAAGTGCCGCCGTCGAACGGCGCGCCGACGATCACGACATCTACGTCGCCGTCGGGCGGCAGTTGGTCCAGATCACACCGATCGACGCCCAGAAAGGTGATGTCCGGCCCGAACTGCGGCCCGTACCGCGTCATCGACACCTCTCGCTGTCCCGACCCAGCCTTGAGCCTTGGTCAGCGCTCGTGCCTCGCCGGAACGCAGAGCACGGGTCGCGTGGACAACTGCAGCAGCTTTTGCGGAGTCGAACCGAGCATCGCCCCGCGCAACGGACTCTCACCAAGGGTTCCTACCACGATCACCTGGGCATCGTGCTTGTCCGCCGCATCCACCAGGGCCTGTGCCGGTTTGGCCTCGATCAGCTCCACGAGCGTATGGACTCCGGCCGCCGAAGCCTCTCCCTGGGCGTGCTCGATTGCGGTCCGCCCGATCTCGGTCAGCGCCTCCATGTGAGTACGGAACTCCTCGCCCTCTCTACCCGGCGGGGCGACGCCGTACACCAGAACCAGATCGACGTCGAAGCGCTTGGCTACGTCGATCGCGGTTGTCAGAGCCTGTCGCGCGCCAGGCGACTCGTCGTACCCGAGAACGATGCTCATGACTCCTCCACGGAGAAAAGTGTGTCGTCGACGCTCATGACTCCGCCACGGAGAAGACTGTGTCGTCGACGCTCATCTGGGCCCCGCCTCGTCCAGGGGATCGGGTCTGGCCGTGACGATCCCGTGGACGAGATCGGGGTCGGCCACCCCTGGCCGTTCCTCCCAGAACCGCTTGTTCTGCGAGCGCCAGACCAGCATCAGAACCACGCCGAGCAGGAAGACCCCGATCCCGATGACCAGCGGTGGGCCCAAGCCGAACCAGGCCTGGCCGCTGTAGGAATTCTCCGCGTCGGCTAGATCGAAGAGAGACTCGATCAGCAACCAGATGAGCATTGCCGAACCGATCAGCGGCCCGATCCCGATCAACAGCATGTTCTTCGCGCTCTCGGTCAGGTGTCGCCGGTAGTAGACGGCACAGGCGATCCCGGTCAGCGAGTAGTAGAAGGCGATCAACAGCGACAGCGCGGTCAAGGTGTCGAACAGCGCGTTCTCGCTGATCCGGCCGACCACGACGTACCAGACGATGGAGATGCCCGCGACCCACCAGGTGGAAACGTCAGGGGTACGGAACCGGGGGTGGATGTGCGCGTAACGCCTTGGTAGCGCTGCCCGTCGAGCCATCGACAGGCCGGTACGCGAAGCCGGCAGGATCGTGGTCTGAGTCGAGGCGACGGCCGCGACGGCGACCGACAACAGGACCACCCAGTCCCAACCGCCCATCACCTCGGTGGACAGCAGCCCGAAGATGTACTCCTCCTCGTCCTGGTTCTCGGCGAGGAAGTTCGTACCGGCGTACGCGACGACTGCGTACGCGACCCCGACGTAGGTGACCAGCAGAATCACCGTGGAGATGATCGCGGCCCGGCCGGGCGTGGACTTGGAGTTGGTGGTCTCCTCGGACAGGTTGACCGCCGACTCCCAGCCCCAGTAGGCGAACACGCCGAGCAGGAGGCCGCCGGTCAGCGCGGCGCCTCCCTCGCCGAACGGGTTCAGCCAGGAGAACGAAGGATCGATGGAGTCCAATGAGCTGTCGCCGCCGACCGCGCGGAAGAGTGCGACAGCGGCGAAGACCAGGAGGGACAACACCTGGAGCACGATCAGAACGTTCTGCACCCTGGCCGACAACTCGGTCCCGAGGACGCAGATGGCGGTCATCACCAGGACCACCAAGATGGTCAGCAGCGTGACGATCCAGTAGTTGTCGGCCGCGTCATCCAGGCCCATGGTCAGCAGGCCGAAGCGGACCGCGGTGTCTGCCAGCGAGGCGACGATCAGGACCCCGGTCATGGCGATCGCCCAGCCGCCGAGCCAGCCCAGCCAGGGACCCAGTGCTCTGGTGACCCAGGAGA
>JALZDV010000045.1 GCA_030862345.1 Actinomycetota bacterium
ACCGGCCGGCTCAAGCCCGGCGATCAGCTGCCCACCGTCGCGGAACTCGCCGTAGCTCACACGGTCTCGGTCGGCACTGCACACCGTGCAATTGCGCTACTCAAGGACGAAGGCTTCATCGCGGTCACCCGTGGACGCCGCGCGACCGTCTCCGCCAGCGCTTCCCTGCCAGTGATCCACGGCGATCACCGCGCCGACACGTAGGGCGCCAGCGGCGCTGGCACCGACCTCGCCCCTGCCGACCCTTCTACAAGGCCTTTCTTCGAGTTCTAGGCGACTTCGAGACCGGCAGCCAGCGCCGCTGTGCAGTCGGGTCCAGTTGGCAGCTGGCCTCGGACTCCATGAGAGGTGCCAGGCGAGGGGCGCGACCCCTGGTCCTGCCGCCCGCCCGTAGGCTTGCGGCATGTCATCGGTCCCCGGTGCGAAAGTCTCTTCGGACGTAGCGTTCGACGCACCAGCCACCCGGCGCATCCTGGACGTAGCCTGCCGAGAGCAGGGCCTGAACAGCATTGGTGCCGAGCTCATGCGCCTGGGTGAGAACGCGGTCTACCGGCTTCGCGATAACCCGATTGTAGCGCGCATTGCCCGTCACGCCGACTCCTCTCGAAAAGAGGTGGACGTCGCTCGATGGCTTGCCGAGTACGATTTTCCAGCGGTACGGCTCTTCGAAGAGCTCGAGCAGCTCGTGGTTGTCGATGGTCGCATTATCACTTGGTGGAATCTCATCGAGAGGCATTCTCGGCCGCCTGAATTCATCGAGCTCGCAGCTATGCTTCGCCAGTTGCATGACGTGCCGGCGCCGACGTCCTTTCAGCTTCCTCCGTTCACGCCGATGAGTCGGGTACCAGAACGTCTGGACAGTGCTCCTCAAGCGGTCACCGAGTCCGACCTCGGCTATCTGCGGGATCTGCATGAACGGCTGCAGAATCAGTATGCTGCGTTAACTTTTCAGCTTCAACCTGGTCCGATCCACGGGGACGCCCACGTTGGAAACCTCATACGTGACCAAGACGGCATAGTCCGGTTGATTGATTTCGAGGTATTTGCATGGGGCCCGCGGGAGTGGGATGCATGTATTTTCGGCGCCGCCTATCGAAATTTCGATTGGATCGATAGTGATGAATACCAGTACTGCGCATCGACCTACGGCTGGGACCCCTTGCAGTGGCAAGGTTTCTCGGTCATACGCGCGGTTCGAGAGCTGAACATGACAACGTGGCTGATGCAGCGCAATGGTGAGTCGCGCGAGATCGACGACGAGATCGCCAAGCGCGTCGCCGACCTACGCCAAGGCGACGCGGTCCGCCGGTGGCGGCCGTTCTAGCTCTGGCAGGTGAGTGGAGACATACTCGTCGAACACGGCGACCTGCTTGTCCACCCCGTAGGGCAGCAGCAGCCTGTGGAAGTCATGGATATACGTGATCACGCGCCGCGATCGCAGTTGCGCTGCTGTGTCCACCACAGTGCAGGCGATCTGCAACGCCTGCTCGAGGTCGCGTCGCTGCAAGTGCGCGGTGGCCAGGACAGCCCGACAGAACGAGAGGCTGCGGACGTAGACGGTGTCGGATTCCTGGATTGACCGTTGCGCGTGCTCGCCAGCGAGTTGTGCTCGGCCGAGATCACGGAAGCAGTGTGCCAACTCAGCATGTAACTCGGCAGCGTCGAAAAAGCGGATCCACTCTGGATCGTCATTCGAGTTTCCTTGTGCAAGAGCATGCTCGGCCTGGTTTAGAGCCCGCGTACACCGGCCTTCGTCACCCATCGCGGCAAGGGCTCGAGCTTCCATCGCGTAGAACAGCGCCATAGACGTCGGGGTTGCCTGGCCGCGTGCTCCTGCGTGCGCAGCGCGTGCGAGCTCGACTGCTCGGTGATACTGGCCCAAATAATTCGCCTGATGGCTCATCCCAGCGAGAATGCGCCCGCCCAGCGCGCGATCATCGGCCTCCCGTGCTAGGTTAAGGGCAAGCGTCAGGAATCGCTGAGCGGCCCCATGGCTGCCGATGTCATACGCCGTCCAGCCAGCGAGCCGTGCCAGCGCGGCCACGGCACTGAGATAGTCACGCCCGAGCGGCGAGGTCGAGGAGACCTGCCGGGCTAACGGCAGCGCCTCGGTGGCCAGGCACTGCGCTACTAGCAGGCGCGAGCGTCCGCCGCCGTATCGGTAGTCCCAATCCGCCAACATCCGGGTGGCACTACGCACCACCTCAATGTCGACTGGCCTCAGTCTGCAGGGCCGATCCGACCTGGCCGTGCAGGGATTCGGTTCCAATAGCCATCGCACTACGGCGGACTGCCAGGTCTCCGGCACTACGCCGAGGTTGGTCGGCGCAAGGGGATCATTAAGCACCTGGGCAGTGAGCTGACCCAGCGCATCCGCATTGTCGGTGAGAGTGACGAGACGATCCAGGTCGAAATGCTTCGGTGGAGGTGGCGGGACCGGAACAAGAGGGGCTCCCTCAGCCTGCTCCTCCCGGGAGGTGGCCAATCCCGGAGCTACAAGCAGCTCGTCGAGACCGTGACCGTACAGTTTTCGCATCACGCGACGAGTGCTCGGCGTGGCCCGTTCTCCAGATCGCTCGCCGGACGCGAGGCGTTGGAGGTGACGCACGCTCATCGTGGCCGGCTCGTTCAGCTGCCGCGCGAGCTTCATGAACGCGTCGACCTGCTCCTCGTAGGTAGCCTCGCGCTCCCTAATCAGCTGCTCCAGGAGCGTGCGCGGCCAACGGTCCGCACAATGCCGGTCGCCTGGCACGGGCGTTCTCCCTCCTGGCAGGTCAACCGCGTGCTCTCACGGTACGCACCTGGACCGACGAAGTGGATCCAGTTGTACAGCTGACGCGGAGCCGGAGCATGGGGCGATCAGAGCCGCCGGCTACGGACGCACGAGGTCGTCCTGCGGTCGTCCTGAGGACGTACCGAGGTCGTGGTCTGGTCGTCGCCCCCTGCCTGAACGTCGACGACATGACCTTCACCGCTGATGAGCAGAGAGGCTCCGCCAGCAGGCGCCGAGGCCTCGAGGACCAATCTGGACGCCCCGTCATGAACGAGCGGGTTCCGGTAGACCATGATCATTATACCAGTTCGTCCGCCGCGCCGCGTTTCTACAGCGTCGCGCAGGTTGCCCGGATGTTCGGAACAGCACCAGTAACGCTGTACCGAGCGATCCGAGCCGGGGAGTTTCCCGCGGTCCGTATCCGCGGTCGGCTGATCGTGCCGGCCAAGGCGATCGAGGCCATGGCCGAGGCCGCCGTGGCGGACCAGACCGTGGTCGACGCATCAGGCTGGGTGGTGCGGTGATGAGCGCGACCGCCACGCCGACCGCCGTGGGGAGCGTCGACGCGGCGCTGGACCGGCTGCAGCAGCACCGTGAGCGGATCCTTGCCGAGGCTCCCGGCGCGGTGCGGTCGACTCGTATGGCTGAGCTCTACGAGCATGAGGCCGGCTTGTGGTCGGTGTTGTTCGAGCACACCGGCACCCGCGTGTACTGGCGCGCCGCCCTGACGGCGGAGGTGTACGCCCGGCAGTCGGCCCGGCACTGGCGCCGTCGCGCCACCGCCGAAGCCCGCGGGCTGCCCACCTCGGCCCGCCTCGGTGGGTGCGTCGAGGTCGGCGAGTGGGCGAAGCGTTGGCAGACCGACCTCACCCGCGGTGCGTCGTGAACGGCCGCCGGGGCAGACACCGGCTGCTGAGCCGGGCAGCGCTGGGTGGGCTGGGTCTGCTCGGGCTGGGCTGGCTGATGCAGCGCATGCCAACGGGGACGCCGGGGCGGGTGTACTGGCCGTGGCTGATCGTCATCGGCGTCGTGCTGCTGGTGGGCACGTTCCTGGTGTGGCGCCATGGCCGTGGTGGGTCCGCCGGGTTGGTGGGCCGCTGGTCGCGGCGGGCGCGGCGTAACCAGGGGGTGGCCAGTCGGTGGGCGATCCTGCGGGTCGCCTCCCGGTTCGCGGTCCGCCGCAAGGCGACCGTGCTCCGCCCCAGCCTGCGGCAACTGGGCTGGTGGCGGCGGCTGTTCGTGTCGACGCGGGAGGTGGCGACACCGCTGGCGCGGGTGGGTCTGCTGCGGGTCTGGTCCCCAATCGAGGACGTCACGCTGCGGATCGGGGGGCCGCGGACCGGAAAGACC
>JALZDV010000081.1 GCA_030862345.1 Actinomycetota bacterium
GTTATGCGCATAACCGCGGGAAATCGGGCCGGTCCGTGACGGTTATGCGCATAACCGCGGGAAATCGGGCCGGTCCGTGACGGTTATGCGCATAACCGCGGAATGCTCAGCTGAGGTAGTCGCGCAACTGGTCCGCGCGCTCGGGACGGCGGAGCTTGGCCATCGAGTCGCGCTCGATCTGGCGCACTCGTTCGCGGGACAGGCCAAAGGCGCGCCCGATCTGCTCGAGCGTGCGTGGCGGTGTGCCGTCGAGACCGAACCGCGCGGTGACCACCTTACGTTCGCGCTCGTCCAGGGTGTCCAGCACCGTACCGAGGTCCTGGCGCATCATCTGGAACGCCACAGCATCCTCGGCGACCGGAGCATCGGCATCTTCGATGAAGTCGCCGAAGCGCGACTGCTCGTCGGCGCCGACTGCCTGATCAAGGCTCACTAGGTCGCGGGAGTGGTCGAGCAGCTCGGCCACCCGCTCAGGGGTGAGATCGAGTTCGAGCCCGATCTCCTCGTGGGTCGGTTCACGCTCGAGGGTCTGCTGGATGCGACGGCGGGTGCGGACGACCTTGTTGACCTGCTCGGCCAGGTGGACGGGCAGCCGAATCGTGCGGCCGGAGTCGGCCATGGCGCGAGTGATCGCCTGCCGGATCCACCAAGTGGCGTAGGTGGAGAACTTGAAGCCCTTCGCGTAGTCGAACTTCTCGACCGCCCGGATCAAACCCAGGTTGCCCTCCTGGATCAGGTCGAGAAAGGACATCCCGTGCCCGGTATAACGCTTGGCCAGCGATACGACCAGTCGCAGGTTTGCCTCGAGCATGGTCTTCTTGGCGGCCCGCCCATCCTGGGCGAGGGCCTGGTACTCGCGGCGGCGGGTAGCTGACAGGCGAGCATTCTCGGTGAGCAGCCGCTCGGCGTAGAGGCCGGCCTCGATCCGCTTCGAGAGGTCGACTTCCTGTTCGGCGGTGAGCAGTGGGGTCTTGCCGATCGTGTTGAGATAGACCCGGACGAGATCGGTGGACATCACTGCACCGGAGTCGGGCGAGCTTGAGCCGCCGGACCCGCTGCGCATTGGCACGGTGTCTCGGTCACTGGACTGGACGACGGTCACGTGGTCATCCGTTCTGCCACGCGTCGTGGCGTCATTGAACTGCGTCTTTGTCTCACCTTGATTAACGTTTCCGCCGCGCTGGTGTTCCGAGAGCCACATAACGTTCGGTGCAGAGTCGGATCAGGATTCCCCGCGAACATCACAGCCGCCATAGGTCGGCCTCGGCGTAGCCTCGCAAGCAACACCGTCTCGAGGGGGCCCGCGTGCCGGTCACGCTCAGCCAGAACATGGAAGCCGACGCGCTGCTGGATCGCGATCCGCTGGCTCTCCTGATCGGCATGGTGCTGGATCAACAAGTCCCGCTGGAGAAGGCCTTCTCCGCACCGCTGGAGTTGACCAGACGTCTCGGGCACGACCTGGACGCACACGAACTGGCGGAGTATGACTCCGATGCGCTGGCTGAACTGTTTGCCCGGCGTCCGGCCCTGCATAGGTTTCCCACGTCGATGGCCGGACGAGTGCAGGGAGTGGCCCGCGTTCTGGTGGCCGACTACAACGGCGACGTGACGCAGCTCTGGGCAGGCGTCGCCGATGGGCACGAATTGCTCGCCCGGATCTCGGCGCTGCCCGGCTTCGGTGAGCAGAAGGCGGCCATCTATCTGGCGCTGCTGGGTAAACAACGTGGGGTACGCCCCCCTGGGTGGCGGGAGGCGGCGGGTGAGTTCGGCAGGCAGGACGCCTACATGTCCGTGGCCGACATCAGGGATGCGGAATCTCTGGCCCGGGTGCGGGACTACAAGCAGAAGCAGAAGGCCGCGGCCAAAGCAGGCGTGACGTGAGTCGCGGGCGAGCAGCCGGCGCCGATCCGGTCCTGATCACCGAGGCGGCCCCGAGCCTGTTGGAGCAGCATCAGGCCCGCAAGCGGCGGTACATCATCACGATGGGCGTACGCGCGGTCTGCCTGATCCTGGCCACGGTCTTCTACCAGACGCTGTGGGTCATGGGCGTCTTCGCGATCCTTGCCATCGTCCTGCCCTGGGTGGCGGTCATGGTCGCCAACGACCGGCCGCCGAAGAAGTCGCTGAATGCGCACCGTTTCCGTACCGGACCGGACGTGACACCCGTGGTGGCCACCGCACCGAGAGCGGCCATCACTGCGGTGCGGATCGTCGAGCCCGACGACTGAGGGCACTATTACGCAAGGTCCCCTGGCCGTGCCGGTAAGGGGACCCTCTTGTGCACAAGGTGCTGGTGAGAGGCTTCCGGTGTGGATCTCGGCACGCTCGTCCTGATCGGTCTGGCCATGGGTGTGGGACTCGTCGGCGTGGTCGTGCCGGTCATTCCCGGCCTCTTGCTGGTCGGCCTGGCCGGTCTCGGCTGGGCGATCCTCGCCGACGGGGCCGGACCGTGGATCGTTTTCGGAGTCATGGTCGCCGTTCTCCTGATCGGCACCGTTGCGAAGTACGTGCTGCCCAGCCGGACCCTGAGACAGGCCGGGGCACCAGCTTCGACGCTGGTTCTGGGCGCGGCCGGCGGGATTGTCGGGTTCTTCGTCATTCCGGTGATCGGGCTGCTCATCGGTGCCCTAGCCGGGATCTATGTCGGGGAAGCACGGCGGCTGAAGAACTCCAGAGCGGCCGGCCGATCGACACTGGCCACCGTCAAGGCGATCGGGATCGGCCTGCTGATCGAACTTCTGGCCGGCGTTGTGGCCGTGGCGACCTGGTTCGTATCAGTCATTTCCGGGGTCGGCTGACCGAGGTACGCCGATCGTATCGGAGTCCGGGCTCGCCAGGCGCCTGCAGTTCTGCGAGGGTTCTCGGGTGCGCAAATACGTGATCATGGGCATCCAGGGCAGTGGCAAGGGTACTCAGGGCGCCTTGCTGGCCCGAGACTTCGACCTCACCCAGATCGCGGTCGGCGACCTGTTCCGCTGGCACGTGCAGCACCACACCAAGATCGGCGCGCACGTGCGTCGGGTGATGGCCGCTGGCGAACTGGTGGGGGATGACCTGGTCGAATCGCTGGTTCGCCAACGGCTGGACCAACATGACTGGAACTACGGCTTCATCGTCGACGGCTTCCCACGCAACCACCGGCAGGCCGAGTTCTTCCTGGAGAGCTATGACATCGACGGCGTCATCCACCTGGATCTGCCCGACGAGGAGGTGCGCCGACGGGTGCTGGCTCGCCGCCTGTGCTCCCGCTGCGGAATGGATTACAACCTCATCGCCCACCGGCCCGAGGTCGAAGACCGCTGTGACGTCTGCGGGGGCGAGTTGATCAGTCGCGAGGACGACACCGAGGAGGCGCTCAGCGCCCGACTGCACGACTACCACACCAAGACCAACCCCGTGCTGGAGTTGTTCCGGCGTAAGGAGTTCGTGATCTCAGTCGACGCCCGTCCCGATCCGCTCTCCGTGCAGCAGACAATCCGGGGCCGCCTGCAGTTGTCCCGCTGACTGCCTTGACGGTTCGTCACGGCCACCGGGGCAGGGTGCGCGCGCCGGCGCCCTACTAGGCGCCCCAGCGGGTCACCGCGTGGGCAGCGGCGTCTTGGCCGGCAGCCAGGCACTGGGCCGGTGGCCGACCGGACAGCCAGGCGGCCAGCAGCCCGGCGGTGAACGCATCCCCGGCCCCTGTCGTATCCAGGATCGGACCGGATCGCGGGCTGGTCGGTTGCCGCAAGAACCCGCCGCGGTCCGCCCAGACCGCACCGTCGGCACCGCACGTGACGGCGACGACCGGGAAGGTGGACATCAACGACGTGGCCGCCGCAGCGACGTCGGGTGCTGCACTGAGGGCCAAGGCCTCATCGGCGTTGGGAAGGAGCAGGTCCGCTCCGGCGACATCGGCGAGAAACTCGGCCACCCCGTACTCCCGTAGCGGCCCGACTGAGGCCGGGTCGACCGACACACTCCGGCCCAGTGCCTTCGCCCGACGGATTGCGGCCAGCGCGGCCGAGCGCGTACCGGCCTCGAACAGGGTGTACCCCGAGACGTGCAGGTGGCGGTGCCCCGCGATCAACGATTCTGGGAGATCGGATGCTCGTAGGGCGAGGTTTGCGCCCCGATCGCTGGCCATGCTGCGCTCGCCGTCGCGGGCGATGATCGCGACGATCGCCCCGGTGGTCAGGCCGCCCACTGCTCGCAGAGCGAGTTGCACTCCGGCGTCGCGAAGGCGGTCGGTGACCGGCCCTGCGTCCGTCGCGCCGACGCAACCGGCAAGGGTTACCGAGACGCCGAGCCTGGCGAGGCCCACAGCCACGTTTGCCCCGGCGCCACCCGGCCGCTGACGGATGTGGGCAGGGACATCGGTGCCGCTTTGGATCGGCCGCGCCGGCCGGACCAGGACATCGAGATTGACATCCCCGACGACCAGCACATCGGAGGGCGCGGCGAGCGGGACGTCAGTGCACAAGGTCTGAGAGTTGCACAGCGATCTCGGCCGCCAGGGCGGCGTTGCGCAGCACCAGATCCACGTTGACCAGCAGGGTCTGGCCGTCGCTGGCGGTGTGCAAGCGGTCCAGGACGTATGGAGTCACCTGGCTACCGCTGACCCCGGCCTCGGTCGCTGCTGCCAGGGCGTCGCGCAGCACGGTGTCATGCAGGTCCGGCTCGAGTTGGCGCTCCACCGGAAGTGGATTGGCCACGATCAGGGCCGCGGGGCAGAACCCCTCGGCTGCAGCGAAGATCCGCGCGACCTCCTTTGGCGTCTCACAGCGCCAGTCCAGGCACGACCCGGATTCTGTGACGTAGAAGCCGGGGAAGGCCTGGGTCCGGTAGCCGATCACGGGCACCGACAAGCTCTCCAGCCGCTCCAGGGTTGCCGGAACGTCGAGGATGGATTTCACGCCGGCACAGACGACGACGATCCTGGTACGGGCCAGGGCGGTCAGATCAGCAGACTCATCGAAGCTGTCCCGGGCACCGCGGTGTACGCCGCCCAGCCCACCCGTGGCGAACACGCTAATCCCTGCGGCCTGGGCGAGGGCAGCCGTGCTGGCGACTGTGGTCGCACCGCTTCGGCCGAGGCCGACCGCGACCGGGATGTCGCGAAGGGTCAGCTTGACCAGCTCTGGATCTGAGCAGATGCGCTGGAGTTGGTCATCGGTCAGTCCGACGTGCGCGGCGCCGTCGAGAACTGCGATGGTGGCGGGTACTGCACCATGCCGACGTACGACCGCCTCGAGCTCGCGACCGGTCACCAGATTGTCCGGTCGAGGCAGGCCGTGCGCGAGCAGGGTGCTCTCCAGGGCCACGACCGGCCGACCCTGCCCGAGTGCCCGCGCGACCTCGGGGTGGCATTGGATGTCGAACACTCGGGCTCCTCCAGCTCGGGGACTGCTGGCATCATGGCGTAGGTGACCCGCACCGAGACGATCGAGCGTCCTGATCTGCGGGATCAGGAGACCGACACCCCCGAGGATGTCTTCCACTACGTCAAGAAGAACAAGATCGCCGAGAGCGCGGTCCTGGGCTCGATGGTGCAGGCGCTGTGCGGGGAGGTCTTTCCGGTGACCAAGACCCCGAAGCCGGGCAGCCCGGTCTGCGAGCCGTGCAAGGAGATCTACGCTCAGCTCCGCAAGGAGTGAACGAGGCGGCCGCTTCGGCTGGTATGACGGTGCTGTTCGTCGTCCTGGGCTTCGGCGGCCTGCCGTGCTGAGCGGCGGCGGTCGATCCGGCGCGGCGGAGCCGGCCACCGGACCTGGATCGCCGCGTTCAACTCCGCACCCAACAGGACCGCGAGACCGAGCAGGAAGAAGAACAGCAGCGCCGCGATCGGTGCCGCCAGCGCGGCGTAGGGGACGGTGGTTGAGAAGAACCACGACACATAGATCCGCAGCGCCCAGGCCCCCAAGACGAAGACCACCATGGCGAACATGGCGCCGGGAACGTGGCGCCGCCACGGCAGCCGCCGAGGGAGCACGACGTGGTAGAGGCTGGCCAGCATGACCACGATCAGCACGCAGACCAGAACCGGGTAGACCAGGGTGATCAGGAGATCGACCGTGCCTTGGTACTCCGCCGGGAACCAGGACAGGATCAGGCCCGGACCGAGCAGCAGCAACGGCAGGGTGACCACCGCCGTGAGTCCGAAGACGATGAACAGCCACAGGGCCAGCAGCCGACTGCGGATCGGGCCGCGGACGTCGCGCTGGTCGTAGGCGATGACGATCGTGTTGACGAAGGTCGCCATGGCCGAGGAACCGGCCCACAACGAGACGGCGAACCCGATGCTGATCAAGTCCAGGCGGCCGCGGTTGAGCACCTCGTCGACAGTGGGCAGAACTAGGGAATCGATGACGTCGGTGGTCACGATGCTGGACAGCCAGTCGATCAGCCGGTCCTCGGTTGCGCTGATCGCATCGGCTCCGAAGAAGTAGCCCAGCGATCCCATGGCAGCCAACAGCAACGGCGGCAGGGACAGCAGTTGCCAGAACGCCGCCTCGGCAGATAGGCCCAGTACGCGGTCGTGCCAGGCTTTGGAAGCGGTTCGTCCCAGCACCGAGAATGACGCGGATCGCCGCCGGGTGCGGACCGGTTCATCCGCAGCGGCTGCTTGGTTCGTCGCCGCAGGACTCGGCCCAGGGGTGGCCGGCGCCAGTTCAGGCGCCGATCCACCCAACTCCGGCGTCGCGATCTTGCTGCTCACACCGTCCAGTGTGCACTGGGTAGATGTCCGGACCGCTGCTCTCCACTGGACACGCCGTTGTCAGCGCATCCGGTGGAGAGCGCGGCGCGAAGGCCCTGCGCGGATCCTAGAGTCCGAGAACTGACCAATCGCCGAAGATGGCGAAGGACATGCCCTGGCTGGCCTGGATGTTGACATACAGGGTGCGGCCGTCCGGGCTGAACGTCGAGCCCGCGAATTCCTCCCCACCGATGTCGTTGCCACCCGTTATGGGTTTGGGAATCAGGTTCTGGGCCAGGTCGAACAGGGCCCCGTTCGGGGCGAGCACACGTACGTAGTTGCCGCTCGTGCTGTCCTCGCAGATCACCAGAGCCCCGGCCCTGGTCGTGATGTTGTCCGGGAAGTCGAGGACGTCCGGGCCGGGTGAGACGTAAACGAGTTCCAGTTCTTGACGCTGGGTGTGATATGCCCAGATCTGACCGAAGCCATTGCCGAAACCCGGGAACGGCACCGCGGGATCTCCGAGCGACCACGGGGCCCGGTCGCCGCCGCCCTGCGTGGAGGTGAAATACACCGTATCGCCGGCGTACGTGGCGCCCTCGAGCCGAGAGAAGTAGGCCGCACCCTGGACCCAGCCCTGCTCGGCAACCGCGTGGATGGCCTCGTCGTTGGTCACGGTCGGCACCGGGGTGTCGCCGGAGGTGTCCATCGGGAACGTCGGATCGGGGTTCGCGATCTCGACCCACCGGACTGGCAAGCGCAACCCGACTGTCTTGGCCGCCTCGAGCCTCGCACGCGGAACTCCCTGCACGGCCAACATGAACAGCCGGCCGCCGTCGCGTAGCCGACGGGTCGGTCCGGGCCGGCGCGGCGGGACGTAGCGGTAAAAGCCGCTTGGGAAGCCGAAGTCGTCCTCGGTCAGGTAGAAGACGTCCTCGTTTGGTGAGTAGGCGATCGCTTCGTGGGAGAACCGCCCAGTCGCGCGGATGGGCTGACCATCGGACACCCCGTCCGAAGGCACCTCGAACACGTAGCCGTGCTTTTGCTGGAGCTGAACGTTCTGCTGATAGGTCTCGGGCGGAGCCGACCCACGGGTGAAGTCGTCGAAGACGTCCGGGCCGTTGATCGTCTCCTCGCAGGTCACCCAGCTGCCCCACGGCATCGGTCCGCCTGCGCAGTTGGCCATGGTGCCGGTGAGGCTGGCCCGCGAAGCGAGGACGATGCCTTCGCCGGTGACGAGCGTGTTGATCGTGCCGCCGGCGGCCGCCGAGTCGTAGGGCGCCGGGGTCGGGGCCAGTGGCGTGCCTGGGCCGAGAATTTCGTGGTTGCGCACCAAAAGCGATGCCCCGTTCGGTCCGGGGAAGGCCGCCATGCCGTCGTGCCGGCTCGGCACCGGTATGCCGCCCTGGAACGTGTCAACTGTGGCGTGCTGGAAGGAGCGGTAGGACAGCCCTCGGGGCAGCGCAAGGCGCTCCACGCCATCGCGCAGGTCCGGCGTAGGGACCAAGGCCGGTCCGGCGGCCGCGCTCGGCGGAGCGGCGCTGGCCTGCCTGGCGAAGAAGCCGGCGAACGGACCGGCGAGGGCAGTTACTGCGCCGGCCTTGAGCACCGTGCGACGGTCGACCTGGGTCATGTGATGTCCTCCTGGACAGAACGGGTGGCTCTTCGATAGAGCGAGGCGACCGTACCCCGGGTGCGACCGTTCTTAAAGACGGCCGGCGGACTTGACCCGTCTGCGCCTGAAGTTGTGGACCCGTACGGCGGCATGCGTCCGGGCTGTTGGGTCGTCGTTCGGAGACCTCAGGCCCGGTGGCGCGGCGGGCGGTACGCAGACAACGTGCGGCTGTGCGTTGTATCGGGTCACGAACTCTTCGGTTCTCGTGACTGTCTCGGTGCCCAGTTGCTTGAAGACCCGGGTGACGGTGATGTCGAAACCCTCCGAGCCGCGCGACGCGACGCACGAGCCGTCGTCGGGCTTCTCCTGCCTCTGTGGACTCCGGTAGTTGTAGCGTTCGCTGCTAACCGATTCGACGTCCACCTGTTTGGTTCCCCAGAAGGTGACCGTCAGCGAGTTCGGAGACCACGCCGTCTGGATGTAGATCCCGGTCGGCTGGTCATTGCGAAACACGAGGTCGACCGAGTCATAGAAGACGGTGGCCTCCCTGCCAGCTGGGTAGCGGCTGATGTAGTACGAGTGCGGCTTGTGGTAGACGTCCTCGAGCCCGGCGAAGAAGACGGCGTTGAACGTCGTGGTGGCGAACTGGCTCACCCCGCCACCCACCGCGGTCTGGAATTCGCCGTTGATGATGACGCCGGCTGGCACGTACCCCTCGGCTTCGGTGCGGGGTCCGGTGAAGTCGTTGAGACTGAATGTGTCACCAGGTAGCACGATTGCCCCGTCAACCTCGGCGGCGACGACTTTCATGTTCTGCCCGCTGGCGCTGGAGGTGTAGTTGGTCGTGAACGTGCTGACGACTTCGGTGATGCCGAGTGCATTGGCCGCCTCGGTCGTCAACGCGGCCGGCGAGGCGCCGAGCGGGGCTGCCACCTGTCTCGGGGCAGGCTGGGACAGGACTTCCAGCATTGCCTGGGACAGCAACGCCATGTCGATACCGGTGCCGTCCACGGAGGGAATCACGGTCATCGCGCCGTCGACGATTTCGAATCGGGCATCCTGAGGCGCCGTGGTGAGCGGCGCGAACAACTCTCCGGTCGCCGTGGCGAGCGCCGCCGGGTCGATCATCGCCGCCAACCCGCCGTCGGAGCCCGGCGTGAAGCGCAGCGAGGCCGCGATAGCGGTCACCGGGATCTCGACGATTGCCCCGGTAGCTGCGCCGCCGGCCGGTGCCATGACCAGGATCGGCGCAGCCAGGGCCGGGCCGGCAATGGTGTCCAGTGCTGCCTGGACCTCCGCGGCGGTGATGGTGGCTGCTATCTCGTCGACCGGAAGTTCGATCGGCCCGTCTGCACGTTGCGCTGGGTCGGCACGTACGGCGTCCACGAACGTGCTGGCAGCCTCGGAACGGTCGACTGCGAGGCCGGGAACTGGGTCGACGGCCACCGGTTGGATGCCTTCGAAGGTGATTGCGCCCTCGACCGCCGGCCGGTCGGTGTTGTCTGCGAACTCCGCTATGGCCCCGTCCAACAGCTCCTCGTCGACGCTCAGGAGGGGGAGGACCTCCCGCTGACTGAACAGCGACAGCAGGCGGGTCAGCGGGTTGAGCGGCTGTCTGGCCGCAATTGCGACCGAACCATCGACGTCCAGCGAGATGCCCGCCGCACCAGAGTTCAGGCTTCCGGTCGCCTCGCCGGCCACGACGGCGCGCGGCGCGCTGACCGGACCGGTCAGTTCGTCATCGAGCAGGGCGGCCGCCGCGTCCCGCGACAGGCCACCCAGAGCGACGCCGCCGACCGTGGTGTTGCGCGGAACCTCATCCCCGGCGAGCAGCAGATCACCGGCGTAGAGCAGGCCACACGCGGCCAGTAGGAGTGCTGGAATCCAGACCCGTTTGTAGGCCCACCAGCGACGTGCGCGTCGCTCCGGCACCGGTCCAGCGGGGGTCGGCGGGTCCAGTCTCCGGATCGGCTCGGTTGTGGGGTCCGGTCTCCGGATCGGCTCCGTGGGCGGGTCCGGGTGCGGT
>JALZDV010000111.1 GCA_030862345.1 Actinomycetota bacterium
GGCACGCCGGGCCAGGTGTACGTATTGGCGTCCCCGAGGGAGCAAGCCCGCGCTTTTGATCCCCTCGAGTGCGCGCCGGGGAGTGCCGTGGAAGAGTCTTCCCGGCGCCCGCTCGGGGACATGCTCCACCTGTCCCGGCAGCGAGTGACCATAGAGCGCCCGGATGCGACCGTTTCGCAGTTCATGGCGTTGCCGCTGTGCCGAGTCGATCATGGCCTCCAGGTGCGCCGGCTGCAGGTCTGCCCACCCGCGCCTGCCCCGCAGGGCATCGATCAGCCGGTCCACCGGCGCCCAGCCGTCGTCGTCGAGCTCGATGGCGAATTGATCGGGCCGGTGCCGCAAGGCATAGGAGACGAGTTTGCTCAACCTGGTCAGGTCCTGCACCGCTAAACCCAGACTCGCTGCTGCACCGGGGGGAGGACTGGCCTGGCACCGGGCACCAAGGGATAGTGGCACGCCGGGCACGACACCTCAGCACACTTGGTTAGCGTCTGGGGGTGTCGAAGGTCGCGGGTTCGGCGCTGGTCGGAGTTTTCGCGGCCGCTGGCGCAGCCGTCCTGTTCGGCGTCAATGCCACGGTCAGCAAGGTCGCACTCGGCTCCGGACTGTCCTCCCTGGATCTCGTCCAGCTCCGCGCCCTGGGTTCCGCGACGGTGCTGATGACATTCCTGTTGCTGACCCGGCCGTCCACGCTGCGTGCGGGGCCGAAGGAGCTCGGCTTTCTCGCCGTGGTCGGAGTTCTCGGCATCGGCCTGGTCCAGTGGTTCTACTTCGTGGCCATTTCGCGACTGCCGGTCGGGATCGCCCTGCTGTTGGAGTACCTCGCCCCCGTACTGGTGGTCCTGTGGGTGCGGTTCGTACGCCGCGACGCGGTACGCCGGCGCATGTGGGGCGCCCTGGTGTTGTCGGTTCTCGGATTGGTCGTAGTCGGACGGGTATGGGAGGGGCTCACCCTGGATGGGCTTGGCCTGCTGGCCGGCCTGGGCGCGGCAGCGTCGCTGGCTACCTACTACCTGTCCAGCGAACGCGGAATGGGGACCCGCGATCCGCTGAGTCTGGCTGCCTGGACCTTCACGGCAGCTGCCCTGTTCTGGTCGGCCCTGCGACCACCGTGGAGTGTTGACTGGTCGATCGTGGGGAAGTCAGTCGAGCTGCCGGCATCCGCCCCAGCCGCTGCGGCCCCGCTGTGGCTGCTGGTGGTCTGGGTCATCGTCCTGGGAACCGTGGTGCCGTACTCGCTCATCCTCCTGGCGCTGCGGTCATTGGGATCGGCACGAACCGGTCTGCTCGGGATGGGTGAGCCGGTCATGGCAGGCCTGTTTGCCTGGCTGGTGCTCGGTGAGGTGCTCAGCGGTATACAGCTGGTGGGTGCCGGACTCATCCTCAGCGGCATCCTGTTGGCCGAAACGGCGCGGCAGCGGTCCGGATCGCGCGCAGAGCGGCCTCTGGTTCCACCCAGTGGAGGTCCTCCCGACCCCTGATCCAGCTGTCGATGGCGTGGCTATGGTTCGACCCATGGGCGTCCGGAGCCGATGGGTCAAGGTTGTCGCCGGACAGCTCGGTCGGCCGAGCGGCCCACTGGGACGGGTCGTCGGTGTCATTCTCAACCGCCGGAACCGGACGACGTTGACCGCGGCTGTACAGGCCCTGGACCTGAGCCCAGGGGCGACCGTTGCCGACGTAGGGTTCGGTGGCGGCCTCGGCCTGGGCCTGCTGTTGCGGGAAGTAGGCAGCACCGGCGTCGTGCACGGCATCGAACTCTCCAAGACGATGCTGTCCCAGGCCACCCGTCGACACTGCACGCAGATCACAGCCGGTCGACTCCGGCTGCATGAGGCATCAATGACGCACCTGCCGCTCGAAGACTCCGCATTGGACGGAATTCTCACCGTCAACACGATCTATTTCGTGTCCGATCTGGACGCGGCCTTCGCCGAGTTTGCCCGGTCGCTCAAAGGCACCGGCCGGGTCATCATCGGTTTCGGTGATCCGGCGGCGCTGGCCGACATCCCGTTCACCGCGCATGGGTTCCGACTCCGTCCCGTGCCGGAGGTCGTGGATGCACTGAGCAGCGCCGGGCTCAGCCTGGAAAGCGATGTCCGGGTCGGGGACGGCGATTCTGCGATGCATCTGCTGGTTGCCCGGCTGAGTCGGTCGTCGGGGCAGCGCGCTGCGGCTCTCGGCACCACCCAGGCCGACGGCAGCACCTAGACCTTTGACGGGTCGTCTCGACGCCTCAGCCGCCGTGGTCAGCACCCGGCAGTGCCGCACGGACCGCCTCGATGGTGTCCGCCTCGTCGGCAGTCTTGTCCTCCCGGTATCGCTCGACTCTGGCAAACCGCAGAGCTGCTCCACCCGGATAGCGGGTGGAATGTTGGGCCGCATCGAAGGCGATTTCGACGACGAGTTGCGGTCGAACCCAGACGGTGTCGCTGGTGCGCCGTATCTCGACTGCCTGTAGCGCCTCGGTCTGCCAGGTCAGCATCGCGTCGGTCATGCCCTTGAACGTCTTGCCCACCATCACGAACCCGCCCGGGTCCCCGAACCGCCCGTCGGGGTCGCGAGCTCCCAGGTGCAGGTTGGAGAGCCATCCCGTTCGGCGGCCGTGACCCCACTCTGCGGCCAGGACGACCAGATCCAGGGTGCGGACCGGCTTGACCTTCTGCCAGCCACTGCCCCGTCGTCCCGCCTCGTACGTCGAGGTCAACGTCTTGACCACCACCCCTTCGTGCCCGGCGGTGAGCGACTCGTGGAGCATCGCAGTGGCCTCCGCCGGGGTGCTGACCAGCCGGGACGGAACCCGCCACTGCCCGGCCACCCGGTCCAGCTCGGCGAGCCGGACCGTGAGTGGCTCGTCGATCAGGTCGACGCCGTCGACATGCAAGAGATCGAAGAAGTACGGTCGAAGCAGCTCCTCCCGGGCAACCTGGGCACCGAAGCGGCTCTGCGTGTCGGCGAAGGACCGCGGACGGCTGCTGTCGTCGTCCAGCAGCAGTGACTCGCCGTCGAGAATCAGGCGCTGGGCCGGAAGTTGGCGCACGATCTCGACGACCTCCGGAAGCCGTCCGGTCGCGTCCTTGAGGCTCCGGGTGAAGACCGCGACCCGGTTCCCGTCGCGGTGCACCTGGATCCGGGCGCCGTCGAGCTTGTAGTCGACGACCGCTTCACCCGCGTCGAGTACCGCAGTCTCGACGGTCGTTGCAGTGGCGGCGAGCATCGGCTTGATCGGGCGCAGCACCTGCAGGGAGACGGCGCGAAGTGCCTCAGCTCCACCGGTGAGCGCCAGTCGTGCCGTCTCCGACAGCGAGCCGGTCAGCATCCAGGCGCGACGTACGAGCTCACCGGGCAGATCGGCGGCTGCGGCAATCCCATCGGCCAGCACGCCCTCGAGCGCGCCCTGGCGAACTTCGCCCATCAGCACACCCATCAGGAATCCGCGCTCGACGTCGGTCGCCCGGGAGAACATGGCTTCCAGCAAGCGTTGTCGGCTCGCGGCCGACCCGGCACCGCTGGTGGAGACGAGTTCGGTGAACACTGCATCGATGTCGGCAATCGTCAGTTCCGGCTGGTCGGGACCTTGCACGTCGATGCGGCGCAACACCCCCCAACCGATGCCGAGTCGACCGTGCGGCGGCGCGGCAACCAGCATCCCGATCACGAGGGCAATCTCCTCCGGCGGGAGTCGACCGATGAGCTCGGCCAGAGCCGTGATCTTGCTGGTCCGCGAACGGGTAGCCGCGACGGTGTTCGAGGTCGCAACCACCTGAGCCAGGAGCATCGGACAAGTCTGCCGGGTTGCTATGACACCGTCGTGAAAGCGACCTCCGGATCATGCGTGAGCGCAGCGGACGGAGCACCGTCGACCCGTAGGTCGGCGCGTTGCCGGGTCTGCTCCGCCCGGAAATATGCCGCCTCGAGTTCCTTCCAAGTGGACAGCTGGCTCTGGAAAACGATCCCGTCACGAGCCAGACCACGCATCGTCGCGATGTCTGGTTCGGCCTCGACCCAGATCAGCCTCGTGGTGAGGGCCTGCGCCGCCCGTGGTGCGCTGCCACAACCTTCCACCACGAGGACTTGACTGACTGGCACGGAGTGCCAAGCAGGACTCCACTCACCTCTGGACCAGTCGTACGGATGGAATCCACCGGCCCAGCCGGCCGACACCGGCTCCAGGACCCAGTCGTTGAGTCGCTTCCAGGCCCCATCGAGGGACCAGCCCGAATACAGGGCCTCCAGCTCGACCAGCTCGACGGATCCGCGGGCCGCCAGGGAATGCACCAGCCGTTGAGCGAAGGTCGTCTTGCCGGACCCACTGGGACCATCGATGCAAACCAGGCGCACATCGCCGAGCCGGGCGGGGGTGGCAAGGATGTCGTCGGCCAGTTCGGCGTAGGTCCGTACCGTCACCTTCGCCAACCTAGGCCGATGACGTCGAGCGAGGGTCTGCGCGAGGATGGATCGGACTTCGTGGCCCGGCAATACAGGCTGTTCGAGGTGGGCCGCTCGGTCTGCGCCCCGGCTGATCCGGCTCGTGCGCAGGGCCAGCCCGCCTACCATCGCGCCATGGCCGGACCTCTCGCTGACATCGTCGTCCTCGACCTGACCCGGGCGCTGGCCGGGCCGCACTGCGCCCAGATGCTCGGTGATCTCGGGGCGCGGGTGATCAAGGTGGAATCTCCCGGTGGCGGCGACGACTCGCGCTCCTGGGGTCCACCCTTCGTGGGGCCCGACAAAGACATCTCGACGTACTTCCTGTCCTGCAACCGCAACAAGGAGTCAGTGACCGCAGACCTGAAGACCGAGGCGGGCAAGGAGTTCCTGACCCGGCTGATTGGCCGGGCCGACGTGCTGATCGAGAACTTCCGGACCGGCGTGATGGATCGGCTGGGGTTCGGAACCGCCCGCTTGGCTGAGCTCAACCCGCGCCTGGTGGTCCTGTCGATCACCGGCTTCGGCCACGACGGACCAGAAGGTGGCCGCCCCGGCTACGACCAGATCGCTCAGGGCGAGGGTGGCATCATGAGCATCACCGGGACCGACGCCGACCACCCGCAACGGGTCGGCGTCCCGATCGCCGATCTGCTCGCTGGAATGTACGGCGCGTACGGGATCCTCGCCGCGCTGCACGAGCGTCAGAGAACGGGCAGCGGCGGAGTCGTACGCACGTCCCTGCTGGCGGCCATGGTGGGGGTGCATGCCTTCCAGGGAACGCGGTACACCGTCGCCGGTGAGGTCGCCACTGCACAAGGCAACCATCACCCGGCGATAACCCCGTACGGCGCCTTCTCCACGGCGGACGGCACGGTCCAGCTGTCGGTGGGCAGCCAGGCGCTCTGGGGCAAGTTCGCGCCCCTGGTGCGGCTGGATCCCGATGATCCTCGGTTTGCCACCAACAGTCAGCGCACGACCCGCCGCGACGAGCTCATCGCTTCGATCGAGGCGGTGTTCGCCGAGAACACCAGCGAGTTCTGGCTGGATCAGCTGGAGGGGATCGGCGTGCCGGCCGGTGCGATCCGGACCATCAAGCAGGTCTATGACTGGGAGCAGACCGCATCCCAGGGCTTGCTCGTCGACGTCGAACATCCGGTCCTGGGCACCATCACCCTGCCCGGCCCGGTATTGCGATTCGATGGGTCGGAACCGGTCGCGCACCGTCCGCCTCCGGCCCTTGGCGAGCACGATGAAGCCGTACGGGCCTGGCTCGATTGCGGCGAGGGTGGTGCGACGAGCCGGGTGAGTAGGCCAGAGCTGACCTGATCGATCTCCTCGACGGTCCGCTCGTCGAAATACGCCAGCACCGCGGCCACGGCGCGGATCCGGCTCCTACGACCGCGTTCGACCAGCCGCCGTCCGGCGGGTGTGGCGCGTACCCGCACAGCGCGACGGTCACCGGCCACTGGTTCGCGTCGAGCCAGCCCGTCACGTTCCAGGGCGTCCACGTGTCGAGTGATCGCCGGCGGGGTCACCTGCTCGATCGCGGCGAGTTTGCCCAACAGCGTGGGGCCGCCGTACACGAGAACGGAGAGGACCGACAGCCGCTCCGGGGTTATCCCGAGCGCCGCATCCGCGACGCGAGCCGTACGCAACAGGTGGATCGCCATCGAATGCAGCCGATTGGCCGCTAGGTGCCGCGCATCGTTCGGTATCGCGGATGGCAGGGGCAGGACACCGTCGACCTGTCGTTGCACCTCAGCCATACTTCACAGTATAAACATTCAATGGCATGAAGGAGGAGAATCAGCTATGGCGATCGAACACACAGGCATCCTGCAAGTCCACGTGAGTGTCACCGACCTGGAGCGCTCGGTCACTTTCTACCGGGACGTACTCGGACTGCGGCACCTGTTCACCGTGCAGGCCCAGCCCATGGCCTTTTTCGATGCCGGCGGAATACGCCTCTATCTCGCCATCCCTGAGGACGAGCGGTTCCGCTCCCGGCCGGTCATCTACTACGGGGTGGCCGATCTCGATGATGCCTTCGACACCGCAGTGTCCAGGGGAGCGGTTGGCATTGCCGGACCGCAACTGGTGTACACCGATGACGAAAAGCGGACCGAATTGTGGATGGCCTTCGTCCAGGATCCCGACGGGACACCGATCGGTCTGACGCAGGAACGCGCCGAGCTGAGCGGTCGCGGGTAAACCGGGAGCCGCTACCGCCATGATGGCTTCGTGCGAGTCCTGATCGCCCTCGGTGGCAACGCCATGACCGGTCCCGGTGGGGACGCATCGACCGAGTCGCAGCAGACCGCGATCAGCCTGGCTTGTGAGCATCTGGCCGACCTGATCGCTGCCGGACACGACATCGTGCTGACCCACGGGAACGGTCCCCAGGTCGGCAACCTGCTGGTCAAGAACGAGATGGCCGCGGCCGAGGTCCCCCCGGTACCGCTGGACTGGTGCGTTGCTCAGACGCAGGCGACGATCGGGTTCACCATCCAGAACGCGCTGACCGTCGCCCTCGCCGACCGGGGGATACGGCGGGAGACAGCCGCGCTGGTGACCCGCACCGTCGTCGACATCGATGATCCCGCCTTCAGCCGGCCGACCAAGCCGATCGGGCGCTACCTGCCACGCGATCGCGCGCAGCGGCTGGTCGCCCACGGGCAGCACTGGGAGGACCGGGGGGAGCGGGGCTGGCGGAGGGTTGTCGCCTCGCCGGTACCGACCGAGGTGCTCGACGTCGCGACCATGGCGGCCCTGATGGCCTCTGGTCATGTCGTGATCGCTGCCGGCGGAGGGGGCATCCCCGTCATACGTGAACCGGGCGGCGCGCTGCTCGGGGTCGAAGCGGTGATCGACAAGGACCTGACCGCAACGGTGTTGGCTAGGTCGCTGGCCGTCGATGTGCTGCTGATCGCCACCGATGTGGGTCACGTGATGGTGGACTTCGGGAAGCCGCACGCCCGCGCGCTGACCCGGATCAGCCCAGCCGAGCTGCGCGCGTACGCGCAGGATGGCCAATTCGCGAGCGGCAGCATGGGACCGAAGGTGGCAGCGATCCTGGACTTTGTCGACGGTGGCGGGAAACGCGCGGTGATTACCTCACTGGATCGGATAGCCGACGGCGTGAGCGGAACGTACGGAACGGTGGTCGAGTCCGGCACGACCTGACCCTTCGCCCGCGCATCGGGGCAACAGGGGAAGATTGCGGTTACTTATCGTCGCAGGGTCCGCTGACTCAGATCGCGATGATGGCCGACGACAAGGAAGGTGCAACCGGTGCCCCAGTCCAGCGAGGTCCGCCCCGACCCGATCGAAGTCCGGAAGGTGCCGCTGCACTCGGTCAGCGACGCATCCGAGTTGGCGAAGCTCATCGACGACGGCGTGATCGAGGCCGACCGGGTGATCGCGGTGATCGGCAAAACCGAGGGCAACGGTGGAGTCAACGACTACACCCGGATCATCGCCGATCGTGCCTTTCGAGAAGTCTTGCAGGCCAAGGGCTCCCGCGATGCCACAGAGGTGAAGAAGGTCCCGATCGTCTGGTCGGGCGGAACCGACGGCGTCATCTCCCCGCACGCGACCATCTTCGCCACGGTCCCCGCGGAATCAGTCACGCCGACCGATGAGCCGCGGTTGACGGTCGGGTTCGCGATGAGCGAGAAATTGTTGCCCGAGGACATCGGGCGTACGCCGATGATCGATAAGGTCGCCGCGGCTGTGCAGGAGGCGATGGAGAGGGCTGGCATCACCGATCCGGATGACGTGCACTACGTGCAGACCAAGACCCCGCTGCTGACCATCGACACGATCCGCGACGCGAAGTCTCGCGGAAAGACCGTGTGGACCGAGCACACACATGAGTCGATGGACCTGTCCAACGCCACGACTGCGCTCGGTATCGCGGTCGCCTTGGACGAGATCGAGAAGCCGAGCGACGACCAGGTGATGCATGATCTATCCCTTTTCAGTGCGGTCGCATCCTGCTCTTCGGGGGTCGAGCTCGATCAGGCGCAGGTAGTCGTAGTCGGTAACGCGCGCGGGGTGGGCGGCCGCTATCGGATCGGGCACTCGGTGATGAAGGATGCCCTGGACCAGGACGGCATCTGGGAGGCGATCCGCGACGCGGGGCTGGACATCCCCGAGCGGCCGCATCACACCGATCTGCAGGGCCGGCTGGTCAATGTCTTTCTCAAGTGCGAGGCCGACCCGTCCGGACAGGTTCGGGACCGGCGCAACGCCATGCTCGACGACTCGGACGTGCACTGGCACCGCCAGATCAAGGCCTGCGTCGGCGGGGTGACCGCAGCCGTGACCGGCGACCCGGCGGTGTTCGTCTCGGTGGCCGCCGTACACCAGGGCCCCTCCGGTGGTGGTCCGGTCGCGGCCATCGTGGACATGGGTGCCTGAGCAGCGGCCGTGCTGACCATCCGACCACGCAGACTGCGGATCATGGCCTGGGTGCTGGCCGTGGCGATCGTCGTCGCGATGGTGGTCGTTGGATTGCTGCTCAAGCAGTCGAGTACCGGTGCGGTCACCTTCCGTACGTCCGACCAAGTGGCCATGATCGGCTTGGGGCTGATCATCGCCGGCGGGGTCCTGATCATGGCTCGGCCCTACGTGCGCGCTGATGCCAACGGACTCGTCGTCCGGAACTTCGGCGGCCCGAAACACATTCCCTGGCAGGTGGTCCGCACCGTTCGGTTCAGCGGTGCGGCCCCCTGGGCGACGCTCGAACTCCAGGACGACGACGCGCTAACGCTGCTGGCTATCCAGGCCGTAGATGGCGAATCGGCGGCAGCAGCCACCGATGATCTGCGCCGGCTGCTCGACCAGTCGCGCCGCGGGGGCGAAAGCGGCCGCTGATCCGGCAGGCTGACCGCGGCCGGGCTTGGCGGGCAGAGGTGCCTCGCTGGTATTCTCGTTCTCGACCCACCTGTGCTCTGCAGGTGAGCAAGCGGAGTCTGCTCCCACCCGCCCGCCGACGGACTATCCAGCCGTCGAGTGATCGGGTCCGGTCACCCGCGTTGACGCGCGGGCACGGTGTCGCGCATGCGTGACGTCGATCGGTCGAGTGGGCCCGGCATCGATTGATGCC
>JALZDV010000122.1 GCA_030862345.1 Actinomycetota bacterium
CCTCACCTTGGCAAGGTGATGCTCTACCAACTGAGCCACGTCCGCGTATTCGTGCTCCGCGGACTGTACCGACGCGCGGACGAGCACTCAAACGGCGGGGGTGGGGAGCAGACCGGCGCAGCCCCGCAGGGCCTCGAAGGCAGCGAGCTTCTCGATCGCCGGCGGTCCGCTCACGGGCAGCGGTCGGCCGGTGTCGTCTATGACGGCCGGTGTCAGCACCGCGTCGGCGACCATCCCGTTCCGCACGGTCAGTGTGAGGACGCCCGTTACATCACCGAGGGGATCGGAACGCCACCACACGAAGTTGCCCATACCGTAGGAGACATAGGTGGTGCTGCCGGGCCGGTCGAGGTATCCCGAGCCGAGCAGCAGGTGGGCGTGACTGCCGACGATGGCGTCTGCGCCGGCCGCAGCGAGCTCGGCGGCGAGGCTGCTCATCGCCGGCGTCGGGCAGGTCTCGCGCTCGATCCCCCAGTGCAGGTAGACGACGACCACGTCACCCGCGGCGCTGGCCTGGCTCACCCCCGCGATCAGCCGGTCCTGATCGTCGGTGCTGGCGATGCCGGGCTGGGTTCCGGTGGCTGTCCAGCGCTGGTAGGTGCGGTCGGGGACCTGGCTGGCGCCGAAGATTGAGATCCCCACCTCCCGGACGAGGAACCGGTACGGCGCGTATGCGCTTGCCGCATCCGGTCCGATCCCCACCACCGGGATCGGGCTGGCGGCCACGGCTGCCAGGGTGTCCTCGAGCCCGACGCGTCCATAGTCGACGGCATGGTTGTTGGCCAGTGTGGTGATGTCGACACCGGCGGCTGCCAGTGCGTCCAGAGCTGCTGGAGGGGCTCGGAAGTGGAATTCCTTGGGCTCCTCTACACCACGGTCGGTGATTGACGTCTCCAAGTTGACCATGGCGATATCGGCTGCGGACAAGGCCGCGGAGATGGGCCCGAAGGCGCTCGCCGGATCGGCCAGCAGCTCCTGCGTCCGGCCAGTGAAATGGACGTCGCCGCCGAAGGCGAGCGTGACTGGGGGAGGGGGAGCCAGTGAGGGTCGCGTCGTGGACGGCTGCGACGGGGATTGGGACGTAGGAGTGGACTGCTGGGCGATCGGTTCCGGATCGGCCGGCAGGACCAGTAACGAGACGACAAAGGCGATCGTCACGAGCGCGGCGACTCCAGCGAGAACCACCGAATAGTCGGCGGAGCTTCGGCGTCTCCGATGCCGGCCCACTGACCACACCCTAGGGCGGCCGGTGCCCGTAAGCGAGGTGGAATCCGGCCGAATTCGGCCGCACCGAACCGAACCGGAGGCACATGCGAATGACACATGTGAGGATGAGTGTCATGAGTCGCACCGGGCTGTCACCGGCCGACGATGCGGCCCTGCTCGCTCGGCTGTCCTCCGGTGATTCCGACGCCCTCGCCGAGATCTACGACCGCTATCACCGCCAGGTTTTCAGCCTGGCTCTGCGCATCCTCGGCGATCACATTCTGGCCGAGGACACTACCCAGGAAGTGTTTCTGGCAGTGTGGCGCGATCCCACCAAGTTTGACCCCGCCAAGGGCGGGTTCGGGAGCTGGTTGCTCTCTCTAGCCCACCACCGAAGTGTCGATGGCGTGCGGCGCGAGGAGTCCCAGCGTCGTCGTCGGGACCGGCTGGCCGAGCTCGAGCCGCCCGCTCTGCTGGGTGAGGATCCTGCAGAGCAGGCACTCGAGCGCATCGTCGGTGCCGATGTGCGTACTGCACTGTCGGAACTGCCGGCCGTCCAACGCGAAGCGTTGACCCTGGCCTACTTCGGTGGCTACACCCAGCGCGAGGTAGCCGCCCTGACCGGAGCACCGCTAGGCACGGTCAAGACCCGGATGCTGGCGGGCATGCGCCGATTGCGCCAAGTCCTGGGCAGTGCGCTCGGCGACCTACCATCGACAGGGGGTGTCCAGGCGTGAGCGGCCTCGACCGGAACGACACGGCACACTCGGAATGGGATGAGTTGGCCGTGGGCTGGGCGGTGCGCGCGCTGGAGCCAGACGACGAGGGCCGCTTCACCGCCCACCTGCGCGGCTGCGAACGTTGTTCAGCCTCCGTACAGGACAGTGGTCGAGTGCTGGCCGCCCTGGTGGAGCAGCTTCCACTCGAGTCCCCTTCCCCGCAGCTGCGCACGCGTCTGCTGGCCGAGATAGGCAAGACGCGCCAACTCGACCCGGAGCAGGCGCAACCGTCCGCATCGGCGACGCCAGCAGGACAATTGATCGACTTCGAGGCCGCGCGTGGCCGTTCGCTGACCCGGCGGGACAGGACGGCAGGAGGAACCCGGTCGAGGTGGATGAGGATCAGCACGCTGGTGGCTGCTGCCGCTGCTGTCCTGGCCATCGCCGGACTGGGCATCTGGAATCTCGACCTTCAAAACGACCGGGACGCTGCCACGTCGGTGGCCGTCGAGCGAGGCGAGATACTGCAAGATCTGGCCGCGGCCGGAGAGGTGAGCATGACGCCGATGCGTGACGGGGACGGTCGTGCTGTGGCCACCCTGGTCAGGGGCTCGAGCCAGGTGATGCTGATGACGAACGGCCTGCGCGTCAACGACACCAGTGACCAGATCTACGTCCTTTGGGGTCTCAATGAGGTCGGCGAACCGAAACCGCTTGGCACTTTCGACGTCGTCACCGGGGAGTTGGACATGCGTACCGTTGGGTCGACGAACTCCGGGATCGACACCTTCAACGCATACGCGGTAACCCTGGAGTCCGGTCGCGAAGCGCCGGAGGCGCCGACGCTGCCCATGGTGGCAAGAGGTCAGGTCACACCCTGACTGCACGGCGTTGGTAGGGCAGACTGCGCAGTCGATGCCATCGACCGAGCATGAGCGGGCCCAGCGGGCCGAGCCGGGCTCCCACGACGTCTACAGCCTGCGCGAACGGATCGCCGACGCGAGATGGCGCAAGCGACTGGCCTCGACGGGCCCGATCAACCATGCCTACCGGATCGGGGTGGGGGTTGTTGGCTTCGTCATCCTGGTTGGCGGTGCTGCGGCAATCCCGCTGCCCGGGCCGGGCTGGCTCATCGTGATCGGCGGCCTTTTCGTTCTGGCGACGGAGTTCACGTGGGCCGAGCGGCTGCTGGAGTTCACCAAGCGGCACGTGAAATCATGGACGGAGTGGGTGACCCACCAAGCGATTTGGGTCCGCGCTGTGATCGCGCTGGCCACCGCGGCGTTCGTCTACGGGGTCCTCGTCCTCACCCTGCACCTCACCGGTGCGCCAGACTGGATTCCGGACTGGGTCCCCCTGTGGCGCTGATCGAAAGCCGATAGGGTTGGCCGGTCTCGGGCGCTTGGCTCAGCGGTAGAGCGCTTCGTTCACACCGAAGAGGTCACTGGTTCGATCCCAGTAGCGCCCACCCACGAAACTGGCTCCTGACCTGCGGAAACGCAGGATCGGGGGCCGCTCTAAGTACCGGCGTGCAACCTACGTGCAACTCCGGTAGCGGCCTTCGACGGTGACCGGACCCACCGGCGCCGACACGAAGGAGAGACAAGTGACCAGCACCGAACAGAGCACCAGCATCGACCAGATCAGACTGTGAGCGCCGGGCGCATGATCCAAGTACAGACCCCGCCGTAGTTTGTGGAGGAGAACGACGCGCTAAGGAGCATCACGGACGAGTGGACGGCCGAGGCAAGGCGACGGGCCGCTGTGCTGCAGGACCAGGCCGCTGTGCTGCAGGACCAGGCCGACAAGCTGAACCAGATCACCGAAAGCTGAACGATCCGACTGCAAAGGCGCCCCGCTCTCGACATGAGGGCGGGACGGGTCCAAGTCTTGGTGCGCGATCTATGAGCCATTACCTGAAGGGTGCTTCACCAAAACGATTGTGGCCGCCTGTGCCCCGGAGTACGGTCCGCGGCTAACCACCCGCAGGCGGGTCCCCCCGCCACGTGATGGTTGAACAATAAGGGAGAAGGGCCGTGACGGAGCAGACACCTCCTGGCGTGACCCTGGGGCTCGTGCTGCCGCCTTACGACGAACCGGAGCGGATCTTCGCCGCCGCTCGCCTGGCCGAGGCGCACAACTTCCACTCCGTGTGGGCAACCGACGCGACCCTGCCGGGGTACCCGTGGCTGGACGGTCTGGCAGTGATCGGCGGCGTCATCGCGGTCACCGAAAGGGTCCAGGTCGGGACATCCATCCTCGTCGCAGCGCGGCGCAATCCGGTGCTCTTGGCACACACCCTGGCCTCCCTCGATTACCTCTCCGGTGGTCGATTCATCTTCGGAGTGGGTGTTGCCGAGCGCGCACTCCGGCCGAACGAGTTCACGGTGGCGGGCGTTCCGATCGAGCGGCGCGGCCGGATCACCGACGAGTTCTTGGAACTCATCCCGCGATTGTGGAGCGAGTCGTCCGTCACCCACCAGGGCGAGTTCTTTCAGGGTGCGGACATCACCATCGAGCCCAAGCCGGTCCGGCCAGGAGGCATTCCGATCTGGGTGGGCGGCCGAGTCGAGGAGTCGCTTCGTCGTGCCGCCAAAGTGGGCTCCGCCTGGATGCCTACCTTGATCTCACCCGATGACTTTCGGACGATGTGGCCGCGGCTCGGCGAGAAGGCACTCGAGGCCGGGCGCGACCCCGCGAGTATTGAGGGCGCGGTCTACCTGTTCGGCACGATTGGACCCTCGTACGAAGCCGCCCGAGGGATTCTCGCGCCCAGTATCGAGGCGATCTTCCGTTCACCCTTCGAGTACTTCGAGTCGTTCTGCATGGTCGGCACCAGCGAGCAGTGGTTAGAACAGATCGGTCGCTTCAAAGACGCGGGCGCCCGGCACGTAAACGTGCTCCTATACACCAACGATCTCTTGAGCGACGTCGAGCAGATCGGGAATGAGGTGGCCTCGGTTCTGCAGCCGATCGCCCTGTGACTGGATGCCGTCGTGCTCGATCCGCTCAGCCGCGACGTACTCGAGCAGCCCGTCAGGATGGATCAGGTCCAAGTCGGCATCAGCAGGCTGCTGGCATGGTGCTCGGGCTCGAGGTCAGAGCTGCCCGCCGACCCCGGCGGGACCTCCGGTTAGGTCTCCGGCAGCGAACCGCGACGGAGACATGAAGAGGAGGGAGCCTCACGACGGGCATGGATCCCGACCGACGTAAGCGACTTTCCCCGGAGTCAGCGAGCGAGAGGGATGACCATGACGCTTCATCTAGTCCTCCTCACCGTCGAGGAAGTTACGGAGGCGATGCGGCAGGCCCGACAAGTCCAGTACCGAGCGCCTGGCGCGTAGTGAACAATGCGCGGGAATCGCTTTCTGTAGCGCGCAGCGCTGACGTCCACGTACGGTCATAACCATGAGTGAGTCGGCCGTACTCGGCACGGTGAGTGCTGTCTGGGTGTATCCGGTGAAGTCTCTCGCCGGTACCTCTGTCGACTCCGCGCAAGTGAGCCCCACCGGACTGGAAGGCGACCGGACCCACTCCGTCGTGGATGCCTCCTCCGGTGAGCGAATCACCGCCAAGGAAGAGCCACGCCTACGTGAGCTCACCGCCGCACCCGGTCAGGCCCAACCGGTCATCCGCGTCCCCGACGCCGAGATCGGCGAACAGGTACCCGCGGCCGCGCTGTCCGGCTGGCTGGACCGCCCGGTAAACCTAGCCGCCACCGACGCGGATGGTGGTCACGCCGTTGATGCC
>JALZDV010000136.1 GCA_030862345.1 Actinomycetota bacterium
ATCGAAGCCGGCAAGGATGCACTGACCGCCGCCATGCGCAAGCGGGGCCTGCCGTTGCAGCGGGTACTGGGTGGCGAGTCGCTGTCCACCCTGGCCAAGGAACTGCACTATGCAGACGTCAGCGCGCTCTATGCCGCCGTGGGCGAACGCAACGTCTCCGCACAGTCGGTGATCGACAAGCTGGTCGCCGGCATGGGAGGCGCCGAGGGCACCGTCGAGGATCTCGCCGAGGCAACCACGCCGACCCGGCCCATCCGCCGCACAACCTCCGGTGAGACCGGTGTGGTCGTACGCGGAGTCACCGACGTGTGGGTCAAGCTGGCGCGATGCTGCACACCGGTACCCGGCGACGACATTCTCGGGTTTCTCACCCGAGGCGGACCGGTGTCAGTTCACCGACGGGACTGCACTAACGCCGCCGATCTGAAAACCCGTACCGAACGTCTCGTCGAGGTCGAGTGGGCACCGCAGACGGGCGCCATCTTCCTCGTCGCAATCCAGGTGGAGGCCCTCGATCGGCACCGCCTGCTCTCCGACATCACCCGAGCGCTTTCCGACGAGAGCGTGAACATCGTGTCCGCCTCGGTTCAGACAACTCGGGATCGAGTTGCAGTGAGCCGCTTCACCTTTGAGCTCGGAGATCCCAAGCACCTCGGGCACTTGCTGCGTACTGTCCGCGGGGTCGATGGCGTCTACGACGTCTATCGCATCACCGCCTGATCGCAGAGCAGGGTTGCTCAGGCGACCGGCGCACCAACGGTGACCGTGGTCAGGGTAATCGGCAGCACCGGCGCTCCGCCGCCGGGACTCGGCTCGAAGGAGCCATCGTTGCCGCCGGCAGCAACCGCTTCGATGACCTCCAGCCCCGAAGTGATTGTTCCGACCAGGGTGTAGTCAGGCGGTAGCTGGGTGTCCTGGAAGCAGATGAAGAACTGGCTCCCGATCGTCGGAGGTTGACCACCCTGCGCCATCGCGACGCTGCCCCTCGGATAAATCGCGCTAGCACCGTCGGGCGCCGGAGCGAGCCCAGCCAGACTCGCCGGCTCGGAGACGTAGCTGAAGGTCGGCCCACCGGAACCGGTGCCGGTCGGGTCTCCGCACTGCAGGACACCGAAGACCTCGCTGTTGACCAGCCGGTGACACGGCGAGTTGTCGTAGAAGCCGTTCTCGGCGAGGTACTTCATGGCGTTCGTGGCACAGGGTGCCGCTACCGGATCCAACGTCATCTGGAACGGCCCTTGGGTGCTCGCGACATCCAGCACGACCGGGGTGGTGCTGCCGTCCGGCGCCGGCGGGGTCCCGACCTCTTTGAGGTTGGTGTTGGCCGGATCGGCCGGAGAGTACGTGCAGGCTGCGGTCTCCGGCTCGCTGCTTGCTTCGGCGTCCGCCGCCGGCTCGTCATCGAAGGCGCCGGAGAAGAACAACACGCCGCCGAGCACGAGCACGATGGTGACCGCGGCGACCCCGACGAGAGCATTGCGGCGACGCTTGCGCGCCTCCTCAGCACGGCGCTCAAGTTGCCGCTGCAACTGTCGCCGCGCAGCCTCGCGTCGCTGCTTGTTCGTCGCCACTGTCGTACTCCTGTCGAAATCATCGATCGTTGCTTGCGCAGATCGAGTCCGCACCCGGTTCGAGTCGGTCCAGGGCGGCGCACCACTCTCAGGCGGCAGCACCGTCTTCCGGCTGTACGGCCGGACACGGAGGACCGACGGCGAAGTGTACGCAACGGCCGCGTGAAGCAACTGTGAGCCACCGGTAAGTCGGGCGTGGGTAGCCTACTTTCGTGCTGCTCCTCAGTTTTCCCGCGGGCGTGTTCGGCACGAATTGTTATGTCCTGGCCTCGGCCAGGGGTGCGGAGTGTGTCGTCATCGACCCCGGCATGGATGCCGTCGAGCCACTGCAGGTGGTGCTGGCGGAGTACCGGCTCAAGCCGGTCGCCGTGGTGCTCACCCACGGACACCTCGACCACACGTTCTCGGTCGTACCGCTCTGCTCGGGTTACGGCATCGCCGCCTACATCCACCCCGAGGACGGGCCGATGATGGCCGATCCGGTTGAGTGGCACGGCCCAGCTCTGGCGCCGATCGTGGCCGGGATGGCCATCCCCGAGCCAGACGACCTGCGCTTCCTGGCCGAGGGAACCGACCTCGAGCTCGCCGGTGTCGTGCTCACTCCTCGACACGCACCCGGGCACACGCTGGGTTCCACCACTTTCGATGTGACGCTCGACGAAGGGCCGGGCCTGATCAGTGGCGACCTGCTCTTCGCCGGCTCGATCGGAAGGGTGGACCTCCCGGGCGGCTCGATGAGCCAGATGACGGACTCGCTTGCCCGTGTCGTGCTGCCGCTGGACGACGCCACCGTGGTCCTGCCAGGTCACGGCCCGGCAACCACCATCGGGCGTGAGCGGCTCACGAACCCGTACCTGCAGGACCTGGTCCAGGAGCCGGCCGCCCCCCGCCGGAGCCTGTAGATGGTGGCCACGCAACGCCCGGCCCCGCTTTCCGGGTTTCCGGAGCTGTTACCCGCGCAGCAGATGATCGAGGCGCACATCATCAATGGCCTGCGCCGGACCTTCGAGCTGCACGGGTTCGCGCCGATCGAGACCCGTGCCGTCGAGCCGATCCAGCGATTGACCGGCGGCGGGGAGATCGACAAGGAGATCTACGCCGTACGCCGACTGGCTGGCGGAAACGACGCGGACGCCGGATTAGGCCTGCACTTCGATCTCACCGTCCCATTTGCCAGATACGTGCTGGAGAACGCCGGAAGGCTCGAATTTCCGTTCCGCCGCTATCAGATCCAGAAGGTCTGGCGAGGGGAACGACCACAGAGCGGCCGCTATCGCGAGTTCACCCAGGCCGACATCGACATCATCGCAAAAGAGGAACTGGCCTTCCACCACGACGTCGAAGTGGCGCGGGTCATGGCCGAGGCGCTCGCCGGCCTACCGGTCGCCCCGTTCCGGCTGCAGATCAACAACCGCAAACTGCTGCAGGGCTTCCTG
>JALZDV010000139.1 GCA_030862345.1 Actinomycetota bacterium
AACTCGGGCGTGGCTCAGGCGGTAGCCGCACCGGCTCGCGGCATCGGCGCTCGCGAGGGCGAGCCCGTCGCCGAGGTCGAAGCCGAAGTGTTGACTCCGGTTAGCACGACGCCGGTCGCCCGCTCTCGGGTGGTGTCGTTGTCCGGGATTCGGGCCGGTCAGCTCGTCTCCGTTGAGCTGGCCATCCTCAGCGTGGTCCTTGTACACCGGGAGCGGCTGAGCATCCTTATCCCGGTTTCGGTGGCTGCGCTGATGGTTGTTGGGCTGACCATAATCCCGCGCCGTGGACACTTTCTCTACCAGTGGCTGGCCCTGTGGCTGCGCTACCGGACGCGGCGGCGACACCGGCGGATCATCGGCGGCGGGGAGGCCGAACGCGACGAGGTTGCCAGGATTCTGTTGGCGTCGGTCGCGCGATCGGCCGAGATCACCCCGGTCGAGATCGAGGACATCGAGGTGGCGCTGATCTCACACGCGGGAGGCCTGACCGCGGTGCTCGAGGTCGTTCCGCTGGAGGCCGGAGGATTTCTCGAACCGAGCCAGGCGCTGCCGCCGCTGACCGCGTTGCTGCCGGCTGCCGAGATCGGTGGACCGGTGGTCAGCGTGCAGGTCATCATCCAGTCCATCCCGGCACCGAACTTCCTCGGCCTCAAGGACGCTGCGGCGATCTCCTATACCGAACTCGCCGGCGGCATCGTCCCGGCCGCCCGAGGCTGCTGGATGGCACTTCAAGCCGAGCATGTCGCCGAGGACTACACTGCCGCGGACCTGCAGGATTCGGTCACCCGCGCAGTCACCCGGCTGCAGCGTCGGCTACGCAAGGCAGGTCTGCGGGCTCGGATCCTCAACCGGGACGAGATAGCGACCGAGTTCCTGACGTTGGCCAGGGTGCAACCCCGAGAAACGGCACTGACTGGTCCGTCTCGTCGACGGCATACGCTAGCCAATTTTGCGGTGACCGAGCACTGGCGGACGTGGTCGGCAGGCCCGCAGGTGCAGACCACCTTCCGCCTGTTGGACTGGCCGGACCTGTCCGATCCAGACGGGCGGGAAATGCTGGATCGACTTGTGAGTACCCCGACGCTGGCCACTACCGTATCGATCGCAGCGCGGTGGCGTCCGGCTACCGGCGCCGCCACCGACAATGTCGAGCTGGAGGTGGCAATCCGGGTCACTCTTCCCGATGCTGGCGCCGTGGACCTGGCGACCGAGCAGATCCGATCCGTTGTGGAAGGTCTCGGCGGGCGAGTCGAACGCCTCGACGGCGAGCAGGTCTTCGGCGTCGCTGCGTCCCTGCCCTTGGGCGGGTTCCTGTCGTGACCGTCCCGCCGCTAACCCAGATGGGTTCCCACATCGTGCATGCTGATCCGGCTGCCGCGATCGCGCTGCATACCGGTGGCGCCGGATTAATTCTCGGCCTGGATCAGGAGCACAAGCCGGTCACGATCCGCTTGTTCCGTCCTGAGCCGACGACCGTCGTCGCCATCAGCGGGCTTGCCCTCGCTCAGCTGCTCAGCTTCCGGGCATTGGCCGTCGGTGCGCAGGTCCTCGCGCAGACTCCGCGGTCAGAGGCCTGGGAGAGCTTCCTACACCTCGCCGCGGGGTCCACCGGCGCGATCGGCCAGGTCGAGCGGGCCGGTCCCCATCGACCGGGAACGGCCAATCAGCCACAGCTTCTGCTCATCGACAACGACTCCAGCGCCACGATGCAGCACCGGCCCGGGGCCAGCTTCGCCACGACGTTGACCGTGCACGATCAACTGACCCAGTGGAACGTGGACTCGCTCAGCGGCGCCGACATGGTCCTCCTCCAAGGGCTGTCCCTGGCCGAGGCTCGGCTGGCCGGGACGGCCCTGGGTATCGCCGCGCCGGAACGAGCCTTGGCCGGATTGCCCTCGGACATGGTCGTGCTGGCCGCCCGAAGCTCGTTGCGTCTCACCAGGATTATCGAAACCTCGATAGAGAAGTGGTTGATCGGACCGATTGCCCGGCATGCGAGCAAAGGCGGCCGGTGAACCGACTTTCTCCCTCGTGCGTCCGCAATGGGCCCATAGGCTCAATTCTTGGGCGGGACCAGCAGGATCGTGTTCTCTCGCAAGCCCCGTACCTCGTCGCGGTGCACCCAGCCGCGGTAGACACCGCGTTCGATCCGCTGCATTCCCAACGCCAGCGCCCGAGGAACCTGGCCGCCGGTGTATTCGAGTAACAGTTCCTCGTCCCGCTCGTCCTGGACCAGGCACGGCTCGCCGCGCCACTGGCAGACCATCGAGATGTGGGCCACCATGTCGCACTCGGCGGCGTTGACCAGGCGCAGATAGATCCCCGGCTGCAGTTCCTCGAACTCGTCCAGTGGCTGGAAGGAGTGCAGGTGCACCAACAACCCGTCGAGGCGTTGGTCCGGAGTACACGGGTACTCCATCCCCTGCCAGCGGGCACGGTAGGAACACCAAGCCGTGCTCATCCGAAGTCTCCGTGGGGGTTGTCCTCGGCCGCGACATCGGAGGTTTTCTCTGCGGCGTTGAGCAAGACCAGCAGCCAGGTTCCGCGGTCGCCATCCCAGACGGCACGGCGGGTTTCGCTGCCTTCGATGGTGATCTCGACGACCTCCGAGCGGTGCGGCAGTCCGATCCCGTCGACCTTGAACTCTCGGACGACCTGATCAATGTTGGGCACGAAGCCAGTCCCGACGAAAGGTGGTTCCTCGATCACCCAGCCGTCCATCGCCGCGCAAGCGGCTTCGGTGGTCCCCCCGTACGGGCTGCGGTAGAGATCCGGCCCGATTGCAGGCCAGCGGAGCACGAAGACCGAGCCGTCGTCGTCGATGAGTTCACGTTCGTCAGCCGAACGGCCGAGTGCGTCAAGCAGGACGTTCGGACTGCCAATGTGCTTGACGTCGGCGAACAGGTGCACATACCCCGACACTCGATTGTCCCGACGAGCGAAAAGCCCCGGCATTTCGGCATGGGGCAGCAGTTTCTGGACCAATGGGGGCGCCTGCCCGGGCAGCATGATCTGCTCCAGGGCCAGTGCTGGAGCAGCCACGCGGGCGATGGTGCGGGATTCCAGGAGCATCTGCATCGGCATGCCCGGGTTGACCGCCAATCCCCACTGCGGATCGGGCCAGCCTGCTGCCAGTTCGACCAAGGATGTGATCCGGCAGTGTCTGGCCTGGCCGTCCGTGCCGGTACGCATGAATTCTACCGACGTGTAGGCCATCACCCAGGTGCGGTCCTCGCGCGCCGCGGTGGCCCATCGCGGCGGTTCGTCACCAGCGGCCGCTTCAGGGCTGATCGGTAGGGCCAACTCGGTGGTCTTCAACAGCGCCAGACAGGTGCCGGTGTCCTCGGCCTGGTAGGCGGCCCAAAGTTGCTCCTCGAACGGGCCGGTCGGCTCCCAGGTCGGCATCGGCTCAGCCTAGGAGATGATCGTGAACCCTTTCGGCGCTGCGGTATCGTCCCGCATCGATGACTTGTGAGTCTTGGTGGCGATGAGCCGAACCCTCCAGGTGTCCCCGGATCGGGCTGGTGCCTACCCCGTACTGCGTGAGGCGCTGCTCGATGCTCAATCGGGGGCGACCATCGTGGTGTGGCCCGGCACGTACGAGGAGTCTCTCGAGATTCGAGCCAAGCCAGGCGCGGCACTCACGATCGCGGCCGGGGAGGGCGGTGAGGTCGTCATTGCCGGCAACGGCTCATACGATCCGACCATTCGTTGTCGTGGCGGAGCGCTGATTCTGCGCGGCTTGACCGTCCGGTCGACGGCCGGAGGTGCCGTCGATGTCGCCGAGACGAAACTGACGGTGGACAAGTGCCGGGTCGAGGCGGGGTATGGGGCCGGAATCAAGGCGAGCGACCGCTCCCAGCTCAGCGTCAAGGACACCACCATCAAGGGATCGCAGCAGGGTCTGGTGATCGAGGACTCCGGCGGCAGCGTCGACGGGTCGACCATCCTGGAGAGCGCTGACGACGCGATCGTGCTGCGGCTGGGAGCCGACCCGGTTCTGCGGGGCTGCACGGTGATCGGCGCCGGCAACCGGGGCGTGTACGCCTATCAGTCGGCCAAGCCCACCTTGGAGAACTGCGAGATCTCCGGCACCGGTGAAGCCGGCATCGCGATCGCGCAGGGCTCGATCCCGATTCTGACCCGCTGCCACGTGCATGATACCCGTGGGGTGGGCATCTCCTTCGCCGCCGACACGGCCGGGGAGGTCAACGCCTGCAAGGTGGCCAACACCGCCTCGCCGGGCGTGGACATAGCGCCGGGCGCTTCGGTGACCGTACGGGAGGCCGCGGCCGCTGCGGCGGCAGGTATCGGTACCGGCGAGGCGGTCCAGGGGGATCCGAAGAAGGTCGAGGCCCTTCTGGCCGAGCTCGACGAGATGGTCGGACTGGGCGGGGTGAA
>JALZDV010000145.1 GCA_030862345.1 Actinomycetota bacterium
CTCCAGCACCGAGCCGAGGTGCACCAGCCGCGGCGCCAACCGGCTCTCCGTCAGCGCCGCCAGGATGTGCCGGGTCGCCCCGACGCAGCTGGCCTCCAGGTCCCGGCCGGTCAGGCCCCACTTGCCGCCGGTGGCGTTGACGACCGTGTCCGGGCGTTCGGCGGCCAGCATGTCGGCCAGTTCCCCGGTCGGCACACCGGAGACGTCGACGGCCCGGAACCGGTACCCGGTGGCTGCCTGGGGCGCGTTCCGCGCCACGACGAGCACGTCGCGTCCCGCGGCGACGAGGTCCTTGCAGATCTGGCGGCCCAGGAACCCGGTGCCGCCGAACACGACGACGCGACCGTCACTCACGCGTGCCTCCTGAGCAGCTTCCCGTTCCGGCCGGTGGGCCGTTGACCCGCGCGCAGCGGCCACGCCCGCTCCCGGACCTGGTCGACCAGCCTGGCCAGCGCCCGGATCCGCTCCGCCCCGCCCGCGGGCGCCCGGCCCGTGCAGACCGCCGTGACGAACTCGCGCAGGGTGATGGCGAACTGGTCCTCTGGGGGCAGGACCAGTTCGCGGGCCTCGTTCTGGCGTTTCACCCGGACGGTCGGCCGCCACGCGGGCGGCGGCGTGAAGGCGCGGTCGACGAAGACCGACCCTTCGCTTCCCCACAGCGTGTACTCGCAGCGGTAGGCGTGCTGGAATCCGAACTCGACCTGGGCGGTGCGCCCGTCCGGCGAGCACAGCAGCGCGCTGCCCGCCACGTCGACGCCGCGCTCGGGGTCCTCGGTGAGGGTCGCGCCGACCACGTCCAGATCCGGCCCGAGGAAGAGCATCGCCGCGCTCAGCGGGTACACCCCCACGTCGAGCAGCGCGCCGCCGCCGAGGTCGGGCCGGTAGCGGATGTCCCTGGGGGCCAGCGGCGGGAAGCCGAAGACGCCGTGGACCGCGCGCACCTCGCCGATCTCGCCCGCCGCCACCAGGTCCGCAACGGCGGAGTGCAGGCCGTGCCGGAGGAACGTGAGGTTCTCCATCAGCGTCAGCCCGCGCGCCCCCGCCAGGGCGAGCGCCTCGGCGGTGTCGTCGTACCGGGTGGTCAGCGGCTTCTCCACGAGCGCGTGCTTGCCGGTGTGCAGGGCGCGCACGATCCACTCGCGGTGCAGCCCGGCGGGCAGCGGGACGTAGACGGCGTCGATGTCCGGCCAGTCCAGCAGCGCCTGGTAGTCGCCCGCGACCTCGCCGCCGAACTCCTCGGCGAACACCCTGGCCTTGTCCGTGTCCCTGGCCGCGACGGCGACCAGCTCGGCCGCGGGCTCGGCCAGGATCACCGGGAGGGTGCGGCGCCGGGCGATGTCGGCGCAGCCGAGCAGGCCGATGCGGACCGGGCGGGAGACGGGGGTGTGTTCCGGCACGGCGGTCACCAGAGGCTGTGCAGGCAGGCCAGCAGGCTGCGGGCTTCCACGTTGACGTAGTAGCCGTGCCGCAGCAGGCCGGTGAGCTGGTGGGCGGTGACCCAGCAGAACTCCTCCGGCACCTCGACCGGCACGTCGTCACCGGCGTCCACCAGCAGGTACCGGTTCTGCGAGTGGTAGAACCGGCCGCCCTCCTCGGCCAGGACCGTGTCGTAGAGGATGCGCTCGGCGGGCGCGTGCCGCGCGTAGTCCAGGAACGCGGGCCCGGCGCCGGGGTGGTAGTTCCCCGGATTGCACTGGACGGTGGGCCCCATCTCCATGGCGTCCAGGAGGCCCGCCTGGTACCGCGCGTGCACCAGCAGGTGGGCGACCCGGCCGATGTCCTTCACGACGAAGGCGACCAGTCCCCGCCCGCGCGGGTACAGCAGCGGCTGGTGCCACTCGCCGACCTCGCGGTCGTTGGTGCGCACGCTGACCCCGACGATCCTGAAGTGCTTCTCGTCGTCGTGGACGATCTCCTCGGGCGTCTGGCGCCAGCCGGGCAGCGCCCGCAGCGGCACGCGCCGCACGGCCAGCTCGTGCCTGCTCTTGGCGGCGGTGAACCAGCTCAGCACGGTCTCGGCGCTGTGCAACGGGGTACCGGCACCGCTGATGGACCGGACCAGCGCCGCGGCCATGCCGTCGGCGGCGAGCCGGTCCCGGGCGGCGAAGAAGGAGGCGGGCAGGCAGGACAGCACGGTGCGGGTGTCCATGTTGACCAGGCCGTCGATCCGCAGCAGGCTGCGCAGCTCGTCCAACGGCATCCAGTAGTGCCCGTCGGCGGCCGCCACCGAGTCGTCGACCTCGACGACCATGTTCCGGTTGCGCTTGCGCAGGAACCACGAGCCCTGTTCGGACTGGAGCACGTCCGCCACCACTGTGCCGGGGCGCGGGTTGGTGAAGTACTCCAGGTACTTCGTCCGGCTTCCCCTGTGCACCCTGGTGTAGTTGCTGCGAGTCGCCTGCACGGTCGGCGAAACCTGCACCGAGTTGAAGTTGCCCGGCTCCATCTTCGCCTGCACCAGTCCAAAAGGGACGCCGTCGACGGTCTTGACCAGCAGACCGAGGATGCCGATCTCCGGCTGGTTGATGATGGGCTGGCTCCACTCGGCGACCTGGCCGTAGGAGGTGCGCACGTGCAGCCCCTCGATGGCGAAGAACCGGCCGCTGTGGTGCGTCAGGTCTCCCGTGGTCGCGTCGAGGGACCACCCGCGCAGGTCGCGCAGCGGGGTGCGGGTCACCTGGCAGGCCGTGGCGCGCGTCCGGTCGGCGAACCAGGACAGGAACCCCTGGCTCACCCCGGCGGGGCGGGTCTCGGTGGCGCGTTGCGTATCCAGATCGGCCGAGGTCATCACATTTCCTTAGGTGGCTGGGAAAGGCCGCTCACCACAGCTCGGTCAGCTCGGTCACGGGGTCGGCGGAGTCGCGTCGGGCCGCCGACAGCAGGCGCAGGTCGCTGTCGACCATCAGGGCGACCATCTCCTCGAACGAGATCGCCGACTTCCAGCCCAGCTTCGTCCTGGCCTTCGACGGGTCGGCGCACAGCAGGTCGACCTCGGCGGGGCGCAACAGGGACTCGTCGACCACGACGTGGTCGCGCCAGTTCAGGCCCACGTGGGCGAAGGCCAGGTCGACCAGTTCGCGGACGCTGTGGGTGATCCCGGTGCCGAGCACGAAGTCCTCCGGCTCGTCCGGGGCCAGCATCATCGCCATCCCGCGCACGTAGTCCTCGGCGAACCCCCAGTCGCGCGCCGCGTCCAGGTTGCCCAGCGGCAGCTTGTCCCGCAGGCCCAACTTGATCGCCGCCACCCCGAGGGAGACCTTCCGGCTCACGAACTCCGTCCCGCGTCGGGGCGATTCGTGGTTGAACAGAATGCCGGAAACAGCGTACATGCCGTAGGACTCGCGGTAGTTCTGCACCGTGTAATGCCCGAAAGTCTTCGCCACCCCGTACGGGCTGCGCGGATGGAACGGGGTCAGCTCGTTCTGCGGGGATTCCCGGATCTTTCCGAACATCTCCGACGACGACGCCTGGTAGAAACGGGGCTGCCGGGTGTCCGCCCGCCGGGTCGAGGCGGTTATGCCGCCGACGATTCTCAGGGCCTCCAGCATGCGCAGCACGCCCATGCCGGTGATCTCAGCGGTGGCCGTCGACTGGCGCCAGGAGATGGGCACGTAGGACAGCGCGCCGAGGTTGTAGACCTCGTCCGGCTGGACCTTGTTGATGACCTCGACCAGGCTCGGCTGGTCGAGGAGGTCGCCGCTGACCAGCCGGATCCGGGGGTCGAGCGTCCGCTGCCGCCGCGCCGAGGGCGAGGTCTGGCTGCGGACCATCCCGAACACCTCGTAGCCCGCTTCGAGGAGGTGCTCGGCGAGATAGGTGCCGTCCTGGCCTGTAATTCCGGTGATCAGTGCTCGCCTAGTCAGGATAATCTCCAGCCATCAAACCACCGGCCGTGGACTTGGCCTGATGGTGTGTCGACGATTCACACCAGGGCAAAAGTTGGCGTATCATCCGTTGTCGCCACCGACGATACGCGACATTCTTACCGGCATCACTAATTGTGAAAGAAATATAGGGAGGCCACTAGTCTCCGCGCCGCTTTACCCCGCCGCACCGGTCCGCCGCGGCGACCGGCGTCAGTCCGGGCGGACCTCGATCCAGTGGAAGTCCGTCGACGCCAGCGCGCCGGTCCCGGTGATCCGCAGGCCCGCTTTGGCGCACAGGCAGGCGAAGTCGTCCAGGGTCCGCTCCAGGCCGCGGCCGTTGACGAGCAGGTTGAGGTCGTTGAGGTAGGTCGTCGGGCTCTGTCCGGACGGGACGGTGTCGGGCAGCAGGTGTTCGACGAGGAGGATGCGGCCGTGTCCGGCGGCGGCGCGCGCGCAGTTGCGCAGGATCACGG
>JALZDV010000160.1 GCA_030862345.1 Actinomycetota bacterium
ACGGGGTCATCTCCGCCGCCCTCGCCTCCGGCAGCACGCTGATCGACAGTTCGCCGATGTACGGCCGAGCCGAGGCCGTCTCCGGTCGAGCGCTCGGCCAGCGGCGTGGTGATGCGCTGATCGCGACGAAGGTGTGGGCGGAGGACGACGACGAGGCCGAGCACCAGATCGATGCTTCGCTGGGCTACTACGGCGGCCATGTCGAACTGCTCCAGGTGCACAACCTGGTTGCCTGGCGAGCCCGCCTCGACCAGTTGGAGGCCCGACGCGACGCCGGCCAGGTCACCCTTCTCGGGGCAACGCACTGGAAGGAAGCGGCCTTCGACGAGCTCGAGACGGTGATGCGAACCGGCCGTCTCGATGCGATCCAGATCCCGTACAACCCGGTCGAGCGGGAGGTCGAAGCGCGGATTCTGCCGCTGGCCGAGGAACTCGGGCTCGGTGTGCTGGTGATGCGGCCCTTCGGTGGAGGTCAGCTCGCCGGTCGTCAGGTCAGCGAGTCGGATCTCTCACCGCTGGCCGAGTTCGGCATCACGTCCTGGTCGGCCGCTCTGCTTGCCTGGGGGCTGAGTGATCCGCGGATCAGTTGCGCGATCCCGGCCACCAGCCAGCCGGAGCGGGCACGGGCCAACGCGGCCGCCGGATCCGGGCCCTGGCTCGATGCCGACGCCCGTCGCCACGTTCAAAAGCTTGCCACCAGGGCCGACGACTGACGGCTACCCCTCGTTCTCCCCAGCGGCGAGGTCCCAGCTACGGGCCCTCGCAAGCATCTCCCACTCCTCGCGCAACAAGGCCATGCGCACGTCATCGCTCCAGCGTCCGTCCTGGTAGAAAGCTCGCCGAAATCGGCCCTCGGCAGTGAAGCCGGCCTTGGCGTATGCGGCCTGAGCTCGGAGATTGTTCGCATCGGTGTCCAGCCACACGCGTTCCATCCGCAGTTGACCGAAGGCAAAGTCGACGAGCGCATTGACCGCGTCCGTTCCGAGGCCTTGGCCCCACAGCTGCGGCTCACCCAAGGTGATGCCGAAGGCGCAAGAGCCGTTCTGCCGGTCCAGGTCGAACAGATCGGTCCGGCCGATTCTCCGATCGTCGAGGCGGATCACCCATCAGCACCCACACGCGGGCATCCTGGTACCAGCGGTGAACGAGTTCGATGTCAGTTGACTCCAGCGGCCGCAGGTAGACGCGTTCTGCGCGAAGACCGCGGACCGGGCGGCTCTGCATCGACAAACGCTACGTCAGATTTCTCGTGACTTTGCCGCCGATGCGGGAATCACCCCGCGCAGAGCTCCGCGGTTCGCGCCAAGGTTCGCCGAGCATCCGTCGCCTCCCGACGGCCGAGGCCGCACGACGAGGCGATGTCGACCGGTCGACCCAGATGATCCTCGATGACGGCGAGCACCTCACGCTGGTCGTCCAAGCTCTGATCTTCATGGGCGAAGCCTGCGATGAAGCGTGTCTCGACAGGAAGGTTGAGCCCGGCAAGCGGTGCGTAGAAGGACGGCTCGGTCGGCGGTGGGTCATCTGCGGCTGCGAACGGCGCGTGGACGAACTCCAGCGGGCGGTCGCGGCGCCAATCCGCAAGGATGGCCTGGGTCAGCACGGCAATCGGACCTACATCCTTCATCCGCCCGAACGCGCGATGGTTCATGTCGCCCAGGCAGAGATGAATCCCGAATCGGGCACCTTCCGGCGAGGCGGCCGCCACACCGGCCAACCACTTGCCGAACAGCCGGGCCAGTGCCGGACGCACGCGCGTCGGCAGCTTTGTGAGCAGCACGAGTTCGGCCGGCACCTCGAGCTGGAATACCGCCTGATCACCCAGCAGCCGGTGGATCCTAGTGATTGCCGCAACGGTTGCCTCGGTGAAGGCACGGCGATGCCGCAGGGCGCCCAATGGACCGAGGGTGAACATCGCCATGTCGAAGTCGCCAGGCACGCCAACGAGAAAGTCCAAATCCGCTCGGTCATTGTCCCGGCGGATCTGCTCGAACACCGGACGGCTGTCCTCGACTGCCGAGACCTGCCCAAAGTCCAGACTGGCGCCCAGCAGCTTGTGACCGCGCTTGACCCTGAATCGTGGCGTCTTGTCGTAGTCCGACCAGTCCCCCTCCTTGGCCAGTTCGAGATCGGGGTGAGCGCGCAGGTCCTCGATGCTCGACATGATCCAGTTCCGCCGCTCGCCGGTCTCGCCGTCGGGAAGAGTCTGCAGGTGGGGACCGAGCACCGTCATCGCCAACTGCATCGCCTCTCCGGGACTGTCCCCCGGGATGCTGCCGACCAGATGCGCCCGACGACCTCCCACCTCAGGCCATGACCGGAACCTGAGACATTGCCTCCCGCAACCTGTCCTCGCCGAATTCCAGGTCAACCATCTGCCCGGACAGGAAGCTCTCGTAGGCCCCCATGTCGAGGTGGCCGTGTCCGCACAACGCCGTGAGGATGACCTTCGACTCGCCGGACTCCTTGCAGCGTTCGGCTTCCCGGATCGCGGCGGCCAGCGCGTGCGCCGGTTCCGGCGCGGGAACGATTCCTTGGGCACGGGCGAAGGTCAGCGCCGCAGCGAAGCAGTCCAGTTGGCTGATCGCCACCCCCTCGGCCAGGCCTGACTCGTAGACGTGCGAGACCAGCGGGCTCATCCCGTGGTAGCGCAGCCCACCGGCATGGATCGGGTCGGGGATGAAGCCATGCCCGAGGGTGTGCATCTTCAGCAACGGAGTCATTCCCAGTGCGTCACCGAAGTCATAGCGGTACTCACCCCGGGTCAGCGTCGGACAGGCTGCCGGCTCGACGCAGCGGATGGTCGGATTCATCTTGCCGGCCATCTTCTCCCGCAGGAACGGGAAGGCCAGCCCGCCAAAGTTCGACCCTCCGCCGGTGCAGCCGACGATCAGATCCGGTACCTCCTCTGCCATCGCCAGTTGGCGCAGTGCCTCCTCGCCGATGACCGTCTGGTGCAACAGGACGTGGTTGAGCACGCTGCCCAAGGCGTACCTGGTGTCCTCCCGGGCCACCGCCGCTTCCACTGCCTCCGAGATGGCAATCCCCAGCGAACCGGTGCTGTCCGGGAACGCCTTGAGGACTGACCGGCCGGCCTCGGTCAGATCCGAGGGGCTCGGGTGCAGCGTCGCGCCGTAGATTTCCATCATGGTGCGGCGCGCCGGTTTCTGGTCGTAGGAGGATCGGACCTGCCAGATCTCGCACTCCATCCCGTACTGCGCGGTCGCGAACGACAGTGCGGTACCCCACTGGCCCGCACCGGTTTCTGTGGTCAGGCGCGTGATGCCCTCAGCATTGTTGTAGTAGGCCTGCGGGACGGCGGTGTTCGGCTTGTGCGATCCGCCCGGGCTGACGCCCTCGTACTTGAAGAAGATCTTGGCTGGCGTGTCGAGGAACTTCTCCAGCCGCCGGGCGCGGATCAACGGGGAGGGCCGCCACAACCGGTAGACATCGATCACGCCGCCCGGGATGTCGATGTAGCTCTGCATCGACACTTCCTGCTCGATCAGCGCCATCGGGAACAGCGGTGCCAGGTCATCCGGTCCGACCGGCTGATGGGTGCCTGGATGCAGCGGTGGCGGCGGGGGCTCGGGCAGATCTGGGATGACGTTGTACCACTGCGTCGGGATCTCGTCCTCGTCCAGCGGGTAGGTGTACCGCTCGGCCTTGCTCACCATGTCTGCTCCTCGGGTTGGATGCACCCATGGTGGCCGAGGGAGTCGGTGACCGGAAGGGGCTTGTTCCAACGGCAGAGGGTGCATACGGCGGATCAGGGCAGTGGAAAGCGGGCCTGGCGGAGATCGACGCGATCGCCGGCCAACATCGGGGTGCCGTCGGCGACGAGCAGTTCCAGCTGCCGGACCCTTACCTCCTCCGCCGGAACCCCGCTGGCGCGGATAACGCGGTGCCAGGCCACCGCCCCCTGACTCAATGCCATAGCGCGCGCCACGCGTCTCGGCCCACCGAGGCCGAGCGACTCAGCGATGTCTCCGTAGGTCACCACCCGGCCGGGCGGCACCATGTCGACAACGTCGTAGACCGCCTCGGCAAAATCCTCGAAGTCCACGCCCGGACCCCGGTCAGACCCGGCGGCCGTACCTGGCCAGCATCCGGGTCTGCGGGTCGGCACCATCCGGAACGTCGACGGCAGCGGCGAACACACCGGGCACGCCGGTGCCGTCTAGATGCTCCTCTGCGTAGGCAAGCGTCCAGGCCACCAGGTTGTCGTCCAACCGCTCTACACCGCCGATGGCATGGGCTAGGTCCCAGGCGTGTATCACGAGATCGGCGGTCATCTCGGCGCAGTAGTCGGCGGCCGGTGTTTCTCCGTAGGACAGGACAACAGTGCCCTGCAAGGCATGTCGAGTTGCAAAGGCAGTCAGCGCCTCGTCGGCTGCTGTCACCCATGCACCAAGCGGGTCGCCTCCGAGCAGGTCGCCGGAGAACCGGCCGTCAACCTCGGCAGGTGTCTGTCCTGCCAGCAACGGCGCGACCCAACGCTGCTCTTCGACGAGATGAGCGACGAGTCGGCGAACCGACCAACCGGGAAGAGCGGTTGGTTCGTCCCACGACGCGGGCGGCACGGCGTCGACGCGATCACCGAAGAGCGCCTGCGCCCGCTGGAAGCGCTCGACCGCGTCTCGCATCTAACTCGACTCGATCAGTACGTCGGTAGTGCGGTGTCGATCCGCTTGGCCCAGGCCAGCACGCCCCCCTGGACGTGCACGGCGTCACCGAAGCCAGCTGCCTGCACAGCGGCCAATGCCTCGGCCGATCGAGCGCCGGACTTGCAGTGCAGGACGATTGGCCGGTTCTGCGGCAACTGGGACAGCGCACGGCCGGACAGGATCTCGTCCTTGGGGATGAGCTTGGCCCCCGGGATCGAGACGATCTCGTACTCGTTGGGCTCCCGGACGTCGATCAATTCGAAGTCCTTGCCGGAGTCGATCATGTCCTTGAGTTCATCGACGGTGATCGTCGACCCCTGCGCGGCCTGGGTGGCTGCGTCGGAGACGACGCCGCAGAAATCGTCGTAGTCGATGAGGCCGGTGATCGGCTCTGCCGTCGGGTCCTTGCGGATCGAGACCGTACGGAAGCTCATCTCCAGCGCGTCGTACACGGTCAGCCGGCCAAGCAGGGTCTCCCCGATGCCGGTGATCAGTTTGATCGCCTCGGTGGCCTGGATCGATCCGATCGTCGCGCAGAGCACACCGAGGACGCCGCCCTCGGCGCAGGATGGGGCCATGCCGGGTGGCGGAGGCACGGGATAGAGGTCGCGGTAGTTCGGGCCGCGCGAATCCCAGAAGACCGACACCTGCCCGTCGAAGCGAAAGATCGAGCCCCACACGTAGGGCTTGTCGAGCAGGACGCAGGCGTCATTGACCAGATAGCGGGTGGCGAAGTTGTCGGTCCCATCCACGATGAGGTCGTACTGGGCGAAGATGTCGAGCACGTTGTCGGAGTCCAACCGAGTCTCGTGCAGCACGACTGTCACCAGCGGGTTGACCTCGGCGATCGATTCCTTCGCCGAGCGACCCTTGGACTTCCCGACATCGGAGGTCCCATGGATGATCTGGCGCTGCAGATTTGACTCGTCGACCACGTCGAACTCGACGATGCCCAGCGTCCCCACGCCCGCGGCGGCAAGATAGAGGAGCGTGGGTGAACCGAGCCCGCCAGCGCCGACGGCGAGCACCTTGGCGTTCTTCAACCGCTTCTGCCCGTCCATCCCGACATCGGGGATGATCAGATGGCGGCTGTAGCGGCGGACCTCTTCGACGCTCAACTCAGCGGCCGGCTCGACCAGGGGTGGCAATTGCACGGGTACTCCTCGCGTGGACGGATGCTCAGTTCATCTCTTTACACCCTGCAACACGCGGAGGCTCCGAACCCTTCCGGGGCGCGAACCAGTCAGGCGTTGGGGTACGGCCACGGATTCTTGACACATCCGTCCAGACCCAAGGTCTGCTGCTGCATGACCGGGGCAAGTTCGCCCGGGCCTGGGCATTCCTGGTGCCCATTGCCGAGGGCGTGGCCGACCTCGTGATTGACGACGTAGAGCCGGTAGGTCGCGACGTCGCCCGCATAGTCGGGCACGGCTGTCTCCCACCGGGCCAGATTGATCACCGCGCGTTCGCCGTACCGGCAGGAGGTGTACCCCCCGGTCCCCACACCCGGGCAGAAGGACTCCACGTTGAGCGGGCTGACCAGTGAGACCCGGAAGTCGTAGTCGCCGCCATCGACGCGTTGGAACGAGTACTCGCCCCCGGATCCCCAGCCGCGTGGATCGGCGAGGGTCGCCTCGACCGCCGCGGCGAAACCTGCTCCATCGACATTGATCCCGTCCTCCACCTCGACGAGAAAGCGTCGAAGCGGACCGGTCCCGTACACCTGAGAGGTCCCGGCCACGACCGACAGTGTTCCGCTGCCCTGTTCGACGAACGGAGGGGCACCGACCACGGGAGGCGCGCCGACCGGGACCGCCTCACCCTCGGCCGTGGGGGTTGGCGCGGTTGTCTCAGTGGTGATGCCTGGGGTCGCCGTTGCCTGGGTAAGTGCCGCAGCCGGCGAGTCCTCGGTAGAGGCAACGTCCAACAGGGTCACGAAGGTGAGCACGGCCAACCCTGGGATGGCCAAGGCCCGCCAGCCGAAGGCGGCCACAAAACGCCCGACGCGTCCCTTGTGCGGCTGCCCATCACCGACTCTCGGCGAGACGTGCCGCCGCGCCACGAGCGGACCATCGGGGGAACGCAGGCCGTTGGTCGACAAGGGGCGCGGGAAGGGCTGCGATGCTCGGCGGCCTGGGTCGGAGTACTGGACAGCCGCGGAGGTGGAACGTGTGGCAGCCCGGTCCCCGGTGGTGTCCGGACCGCGGCCGGTGCCGCCGGAGTGGGTCCGTTCCCGTCGAGACATCACTTCAGGCTCTCACATCACAGGTGTCACCTGTGGCTAGGCGAAGACGGCATGGCGCCCGCCGGGCTGATCAACCGCGCTCCGATCGCAGACCGGCATCGCGAGCTTCGTCGAGCAGGGCCAAGGTCGCGCGCGCCGAGGTGATCGGGTCCTCCAGCTGCGGGGTGTGCCCGACGCCGCTGAGCACGAGCAGCCGAGCATCTGGCATGACCGAAGCGAGTCGGGGCGCGTTCCGGACGTTGACGAGTTTGTCCTTGTCCCCCCAGATGATCAGGGCTGGCGCGGTGATCCCGGCGGCCACCCGCCATGGGTTGCGGGGACCTGGAGTGAGATAGGTCGCGACCAGGCCCCGAAAACTGCGGGCCAGCGCCGTCGAGGCCCAGGGCAGGTCGGCCCGGATCCTGGCCTCGTCAACGGCCTCGGCGACTCTTTGGTCGGGCACTCGGTCGAGGTCGGCGAAACACAGTTCGAGCATTGCGCGGACCCGCTCCTCGGCGCTGATCCCGGCCATCCGCCGCTCGACCGCCTTCGCGATCCCCGGGACCAGCAACAGCGGGAATAGTGGAGTTGACATCTGGCGAGGTGGGCGCAGGTCCGGTATGGCCGGCGAGATCAGGGTCAACGTCGTGACCAGATCGGGCCGGCGCCCGGTCGCCAGCAGGCTGGTCAGCCCGCCCAGCGAGTTCCCGATCAGGTGCACCGGCCCGCCGCGCCGCTCGATGGCCGCGATCACCGTGCGGACGTGGGTCTCGATCGAGTAGTCCCCGCGCGGGGCGGGACCGGAGCGGCCGAAACCGAACAGGTCGAGCGCCTCGCCGTCGAGTCGGTGGGCGAGCAAGCCGGCGTAGTCGGTCCAGTTCGTGGAGGCACCGCCCAGACCGTGGACATAGAGCGCGGGTTCGCTGTCCGGCCCACCTGGTGTAGCGCGCAGGTAGACGACTCCGCCGTTGAGTGGCACCCGTTGGCCCGGCCACGGCGGAGCCAGCTCCTCGGTGGAGTTCAACGGTGACTCGGACAACGCCGCGGTGCGCACCTCACGAACGGTAGCTAACGACAGGGAGCCTGACCCTGTTTCCCGGACATTCGGGTGCACAAGGAGGTGACCACGAACCTTGTGTCCACGGGTACTCTGACCCTTCTACTCCGTGCCCCTCACCTGAAGGACCGGACAGATCTCCGCATGGCAATCCAGGACCGACCGGCCCCGCTTCTAGTCTTCGACGTCAACGAGACGCTGTCCGATCTGGCCCCACTCGCGGATGCGTTTCTGGCCGTTGGCGCACCGGGCCACCTGGCCGACCAGTGGTTCAGCTCGGTCCTGCGGGACGGTTTCGCCCTGAGCATCGCCGGGCAGTGCCCGAACTTCGCCGATCTGGGACGGGCCGTGCTGGCCGGGCTGCTCGCGAAGCACGCTTTGTACGTTGCACCAGACGTCGCCGTCGAGCAGATCATGTTTGCCTTCGCGCACCTACCGGTCCATCCAGATGTCGCCGACGGCATTCGCGTGCTGCATCAGGCAGAGCTACGGATGTGCACACTCAGCAACGGCGGCACTGCCTTCGCCGAGGCGATGCTGCTCGAGGCCGGCGTCCGAGATCTCGTCGCGCCGTTGCTCTCCGTTCAGGACGCAGGTGTCTGGAAACCATTCCCGCGGGCCTACCGGTACGCAGCCGAGGTGACCGGCGCCGATGTCGGCGACCTGATGCTGGTCGCGGTGCACCCATGGGACTGCGACGGTGCGCTGCGGGCCGGCTTGCGCGCGGCCTGGATCAACCGGACCGGCGCGCCGTATCCCCCGATATTCACCAGCCCCGAGCGCACTGCCACGAATCTGCTCGACCTGGCCGCACAACTCAGCCGCTGATCCGGTTTCATGACGGAACGGCGACTAGTCCGGCGGGCCTGAAACCCGACTCGTGCCGGCTGGGGAGCCTGACCGGATAGGACCTCTTCGGTCCGCTCGCGGTCGATCTCGTCGGTCCAGGTCCCGATCAGGACTGTGGCCGCCGCGTTCCGGCGAAGTTCGTCAGCCTCGGACATGAAGCCTTGGAAGCAATGATCATGAACAGCAGCAGGGAGATCTGCTCGCCGATGGAAAGTGGCTCGCCGGTCGGTACGACGATGCCCACCACGGGGCTTGCCGAGCGATCGCACCGAAGGCGCCGATGGGGGCAATCCACGTGATCATCGACAGCACCTGGAACTCCACTCGCTGGAACACCGCGATGCCGCGCAGCGTCGCCTCGCCCCGGCCGGGACCTCGCCCGGGGTGATCTCCAAGCCCTCACCAGGCTTGACGAGGTTGCCCACGTACAGCCCAATCGCCAGCGCGAAGGTGCTCATGACCAGGAAGTAGCCCAGCGCCAGGCCAACGACCCGGCATCCTTCGCCGCGGGCGACGCGCGTTACGCCGCGCCGACTCTGCCCACCCGGGGATACGACGGCAACGGCAGACCTTCCGCGTAGAGCAGCGGTTGAGTTGGTGCGACTACCCGTCAAGCGAGGGTGATCTATCCCGATTCCGGTTCCGGCTGCTCGGACTCTCCCGACCCGACGGCTGCCGAGACGGGAGGTCGGGGAGTAGTCGCTGGTGCCGATGCGGATGAACCCCGCGACGCTGGCCGCCACACCGGCACCGATCATGTGCGCGGAGAACACCCAACCGCAGACGATCCCGGAGCGCTCGAGCCCAAGTGTTGGCGACACAGCGCCACCGTGGGCGGCACTGTGGCAACCCAGTCCAGGCCGTAGAAGATGATGAAGAAGAACAACGGCGGCTCGACCGAAGGGCCGAGAGCAGCGGGTACGACGAGTAGAGACAACCCGCGC
>JALZDV010000133.1 GCA_030862345.1 Actinomycetota bacterium
CTGCTGAGCTGCCCGCCTCCCGGCCGGCCCGAGTGAAGGACGCTCGGTGTAAAACCGATTGGCTCAAGGCGTCCTTCACTCGCGGAACGACCGCTCAGCCAACGCACGAACTGGACAATGTGTCCGATCACTGCAGCCAATTCAATGCAGAAGGCAGGCAGGATGGCCGGTCAACATCGCAACTGTTGTCCAATCGAAGCTGCTCCACGATCCTGTGCTGATGAGTGTGTCCACGTCGCGCATCGAGCTCACGCCCGAGGAACGGGCCGCCGAGCTGAGCGCCGAACAGCTCAAGCAGCTGGTCGGCCTCGTCGACTATGACGCGGCCACCGACCCGTTTCCGGTGACCGGCTGGGATGCGGTCACCTTCATCGTCGGCAACGCCACGCAGACCGTGCACTTCTACCGCTCGGCGTTCGGGATGGACCTGGTCGCCTACTCCGGTCCGGAGACGGGCAACCGAGACCACAAGGCCTATGTCCTGACCAGCGGATCGTGTCGCTTCGTCGTCACGGGTGGGGTAGCTCCGGACAGCCCGCTGCTCGATCATCATCGGACCCACGGGGACGGCGTCAGCGACATCGCCCTCGAGGTACCTGATGTGGACAGGTGCATCGCACAGGCCAGGGCCATGGGCGCGGTGATCATCGTCGAGCCGCACGACATGACCGACGAGCACGGCACCGTACGAACGGCGGCGATCGCTGCGTACGGCGACACCCGGCACACCTTGGTCGACCGGTCGCGTTACAACGGCCCCTACCTTCCCGGCTTCGTTGCTCGTACGTCGAGCTATGTCAAGCGGGACGGCGCACCCAAGCGACTGTTCCAGGCCCTCGACCACGTCGTCGGCAACGTCGAACTCGGCAAGATGGACGAGTGGGTCGGGTTCTACAACCGGGTCATGGGCTTCGTGAACATGGCCGAGTTCATCGGCGACGACATCGCCACCGACTACTCCGCACTGATGTCCAAGGTCGTCGCCAACGGCAACCACCGGGTCAAATTCCCGCTGAACGAGCCGGCGATCGCCAAGAAGAAGTCGCAGATCGACGAGTTCCTCGACTACTACGGCGGACCAGGTGCCCAGCACCTCGCGCTGGCGACCAACGACATTCTCCGTACGGTCGATGCGATGCGTGCCGAGGGCGTGGAGTTCCTGACCACCCCCGACTCCTACTACCAGGACCCGGAGCTACGTGCGCGGATCGGGAAGGTGAGGGTGCCGGTGGAGGAGTTGCAGAAGCGGGGCATCCTGGTCGACCGGGACGAGGACGGCTATCTGTTGCAGATCTTCACCAAACCGATCGGTGACCGCCCGACAGTGTTCTTCGAAATGATCGAGCGGCATGGCTCGCTCGGCTTCGGCAAGGGCAACTTCAAGGCTCTGTTCGAGGCCATCGAACGGGAGCAGGCGGCTCGCGGCAATCTCTAGGCCGACAGTTTCCAGGCCAACGGCATCTCGGCCAACGGCTTCTAGGCCGACGGTTTCGGTGGTGCGGTGATCCGTACCGAGACCTGCTCGTCGTCCGCGGTGGCGCCCAGGTACTCGAACTCCAGGCCGCTTTCGGCTACGAACTCCTGCCACGCGCGATGCTCGTGCTCGCGCCAGCCGGGGAAGTTGTAGTACTCGTCGAACAGGATGACTGTGCCCTCGACCATCCGTGGTCGAAGCTGTTGGAGGACATACCGCGCCGAGGAGTACAGATCCGAGTCGATGTGCGCGATGGACAACTGGCCGGCGTTGTTGGCCAGGAAAACCGGCAGGACATCCTGGAAGAGGCCCTCGATGATCTCCGCGCCTTGCACTACCGGTGCCTTGTCCGCGGCGAAGGATCCCACGTCGAAACCCCAACGCCAATGCTCGGGCAGACCGTCAAAGGAGTCGAAGCCGAACACCTTTCGCTGGCCACGAGTCTCGGCCAAGATCGCCAGCGTCCGACCAGAGGCCACACCGAATTCCAACGCCAGGCCAGTCGGCGGCGACTGCTCGATCGCGTGTCGAAGCGTCTCGTGCGGAGAGAAGCACGGTCGGGCAAAGCGGAACGCCTCGAGGGCGAACTCGGCCGACTGGTCCGCCGCTATGCGTTCCATCGCCGTATAGACATCACGCCGCTGGCGACGCTCGAACTCCGCGAGCCAGCCGATCAGTTCCGCATGCCGGGCTCGGCTCTCCTCGCGGTCACGCTGCGCCCGCTGCTCCAAGTAACCGTCGAGCAGCCGCCCGAACCTGCGCTTCAGCCACGACTGGGCGATGTTGCCGGGACGGGCGCTCATGGGAGGGCTGGCTC
>JALZDV010000190.1 GCA_030862345.1 Actinomycetota bacterium
GCCCACACGAGGCTGCCTGCCCGCTGGAGCCGACCCCGGACTGGTGTCATTTCGCCGTTCGACTGACCCGTTCGATCCGCCACCGGCAGATCAAGGGCGGTGCGCGAGGGTATGAGGACGAGAAGTACGCCTACGTCGTCGCGTCCAGCCAACCGCCGGAACGTCGGTCAGGCCGCGTCCTGCGCCACCCACAGATCCGGACCGGTCACGTGCGGATGACGGTCTGCGCAACCGAACCCGGGATCCAGGACGTGACGGTCAGCAAGCGGCACGGCCAGGGCTACCGGGCCGCCCGGCAGGCGGTGTGGGGCGATCCCTGGCCTCCGCCGGCAGAGTCCAGCTAGTTCGCCGGAACGGTGTCGAGTTGCGGGTCCTCGGTGCGGGTGCGCTTCAGCTCGTAGAAGTACGGCAGGTTCGCCAGCGCGACGGCTCCGTCGAAAGCCCTGGCCGCCTCGTCGCCGGTCGGGACGCGGGAAATGACCGGGCCAAAGAACGCGGTCCCGTCGATGTGCATGACCGGTGTGCCGACTTCATCGCCGACCGGGTCCATGCCCTCGTGATGCGAGGTTCGAAGTGCCTCGTCGTACTCCTCGGACTCAGCAGCGTCGGCTAGGTCGACGGGCAATTCGACCTCGGCCAGCGATTCGGCGATGAGGTCCTTGGGATCGGGCAGGGCGCTGTAGTCCGGAGAGCCATCCTCGTTCGTGGGCAGTTCCTGGTGGATCCGGCTGCCCATTGCCGTATAGAGCGGTCCGAGGATCTCCGCGCCGAACTTCTGCTCGGCTGCGATGAGCACCCGCACCGCTCCGATTGCCTTCGTCAGGAACTGCTGGTAATCCTCGGGCAGCTCGCGGCCCTCGTTGAGGACGGTCAGCGACATGACATGCCAGTGCAGATCGATCTCGCGAACCTTCTCCACCTCGAGAATCCACCGGGAGGTGAGCCAGCACCAGGGGCATGCGGGGTCGAACCAGAAGTCCACCCGTGGGGTGTGGTCAGGACGCGGATCGGGAGCAGCGGTCATGTCCGGCACAAACGGGCGACACTCGACCGCTATTCCCGGAAGTCGGCGTTTTCGCCGACAGCGAGCGGGATGACACACTGACTCGCCGTGGCCATTGCAAACCTGACCAGGACCGATGCCGCCCGCCGAGCCGAACTGCTCGATGTGCGCGGCTACGACGTGACCCTCGATCTGACTGACGGCGGCGGCAAGCCGGGGGATGTGACGTTCCGGTCGCGCACCGTGGTGGACTTCGTCTGCCGCGAGCGCGGCGCCGACACGTTCCTCGACGTGATCGCCGACAGCTTCGCCGAGCTGACGCTCAACGGACAACCGGTGGATGCGACGACATACCGCCCCTCGACCGGCTTGCCGCTGAGCGGCCTGGCCGACGAGAACATCCTGGTCGTGGATGCCACCTGTCGCTACACCAACACCGGGGAGGGGCTGCATCGGTTCGTCGACCCCGTGGACGGGTCGGTCTACCTCTACACCCAGTTCGAGACCGCGGACGCCAAGCGGATGTACGCCTGCTTCGATCAGCCCGACCTCAAGGCCGAGTTCACCTTCCACGTCACTGCCCCGCAGGATTGGGAGGTCATCTCCAACTCCCGCGTCGAGAACACCGAGGATGGCCCGGGCGGTGCGCAGCTCGTCCACTTCCGGAGAACTCCACGGATCTCGCCCTACATCACCGCGCTGATCGCTGGGCCGTACTTCAAGGTCACCGACGAGCACGACGGCATCCCGCTCGGGCTGTACTGCCGGTCCTCACTGGCCGAGTTCCTGGACCCTGACGAGTTGTTCGAAGTCACCAGGCAGGGCTTTGACTTCTATCACCGGGTGTTCGACTACCGGTACCCCTTCGACAAGTACGACCAGCTCTTCGTCCCCGAATTCAACGCGGGCGCCATGGAGAACGCCGGTGCCGTCACGATCCTCGAGGACTATGTCTTCCGCTCTCGAACGACGCAATCGGCGTACGAACGCCGGGCGGAGACCGTGCTGCACGAGCTTGCGCACATGTGGTTCGGCGACCTGGTAACCATGCGCTGGTGGGATGACCTATGGCTCAACGAGTCGTTCGCGACCTATGCCAGCGTCGTGTGCCAGTCCGAGGCCACGAAGTACCACACGGCCTGGACCACCTTCGCCAACATCGAGAAGACCTGGGCCTACCGCCAGGATCAGCTGCCCTCCACGCACCCGGTCGCCGCCGACATCCCGGACGTGGAAGCCGTCGAGGTGAACTTCGACGGGATCACCTACGCCAAGGGAGCCTCGGTCCTCAAGCAACTGGCCGCCTACGTCGGCCAGAGCCAGTTCTTCGATGCGATGAAGGTGTACTTCAAGCGCCACGAGTACGGAAACACGACCTTCGCCGACCTGCTATCGGTGCTCTCCGAGGTGTCGGGTCGCGACCTGTCGGACTGGTCGGAGATGTGGCTGGCCACCAGTCAGGTCAACACCCTGCGACCGTCCTACGAGCTGGATGCCGACGGCAACTACGCCTCCTTCGCCGTCCTGCAGAGCGCGGTACCGGAGCACCCTGTGCTGCGCCGACACCGGCTGGCGGTCGGCCTGTACACCGCCGGTCCTGATGGCCTGGTCCGCACGGCCCGGGCCGAGTTGGACATCGAGGGCCAGGCCACCCTGGTGGACGAGATCGTCGGCCTGCCGGCCGCGGATCTCGTACTGGTCAATGACGACGACCTGACCTACGCCAAGCTACGCCTCGACGAGCGATCGTTGGCCACCCTGTCGTCTGGGATCGGCGAGCTTGCCGACCCCCTGGCTCGCACGCTGTGCTGGTCGGCTGCCTGGGACATGACCCGCGACGCCGAGTGGGCCGGGCGCGAGTATGTCCGCCTCGTACTGGCCGGAATCGATGCCGAGGACGAGATCAGCGTCGTACAGGCACTGCTGCGCCAGGTGCAGGCCGCGCTGAGCACGTTCGTCGACCCGGCCTGGGCGCAGACCGGCTGGGCTCACCTGGCCGACAAGGCCTGGGATGCGCTCGCGGCTGCGCCGGCCGGGAGCGACATCCAACTGGCCTGGTCTCGGACCTTCGCGACCGCGGCCCGTACCGATGAGCACGCTGACCGCCTTCGGGCTGTGTTGGAGGGGTCCCTCATCATCGAGGGCCTCGCCGTGGATGCCGAGGCGCGCTGGGCACTGCTCAACGGGCTCGTGGCCATCGGGGCCGCCGGGGAGGCCGAGCTCGAGGCGGAGCTGCAACGTGATCCCACCGCCACCGGGCAGCGTCGAGCCGCGACTGCCAAGGCGTTACGGCCCACGGCGGAGGCGAAGGAAGGAGCCTGGTCGCTGGGGATGTCAGACGATGTCCCGAATGCCGTGCAGGAGGCCACTCTGCAGGGTTTCTGGCACCCGGCTCAGACCGAGATATGTCGGCCGTATGTGGACCGGTTCTTCGCCGAGGTCGCCGGGATTTGGGCACGAAGGCCAGGCGAGATCGCCAAAAATGTTGCTTCCTACCTCTTTCCGGTGATCATCGAGCAATCCACCCTCGACGCGGCCGACGCCTGGCTTGCGGATGATTCGCATCCGTCGGCGCTTCGTCGGCTGATCACCGAGTCCCGGGACGGGATTGCGCGAGCGCTGCGCTGCCAGGCCCGCGACGCCCAAGCCCAGGACTGAGCCGGACAGGATCAGCGGCGCAGGCGCGGGTGCCCGGCCTGGTCGGAGAGCATCCGAAGCCCGTTCACGATGCCGCCCACGAGATCACCGGACCCGAACGCGGCCGTCATCGACAGGGCGGCCAGAGCACACGAGCGATCAGGCAGCCGCTTGACCGAGTCACGTCCGGTGACGATCTCCAGAACCCGTTGACCGGGATCCACTGCCACCAGCACTCCGTTGGCTGCCTTGGCACCCATCTGTGGATGCAGAGCCTCGGCCGTAACCCGGGAGTCCCCCGACAGCCGCCCGACGTACAGGCTGAAATAGATACCGGTCTCCCGGCTGGCCATCGTCAACGCCTCGTCGATGCGTTCGAGCTGCTTCAGCGTGAACGGCGCCGGGCGGACACCGGTGGACGCGTCGGTGGCGGTCATTCGTGACTCACCAGGTCCCCCGGGCACCGCCGGCTGCGGTCTGGACGGGTCCAGAGGGCTGCTCAGGTGTCAGTGCCGATTGTCCGGAAGTGAGCTCGGGGCTGCGCCGGCGCGGATCGTCGTGGCTCAGATCCGGTACGGCGAGCGGGTGCGGGGCATACCACACCGGTTCGTAGGGCCAGTCCCGGCCCGGTCGGTATCGCTGTCCTCGATCACTCCCGCGACCCCAGATCAGCGCTGCCATGACCGCGACCATGGCCCCCGGTACGACGACGAACACGAGGATCGTTTCCACCACGCTCACGCGCACAACTTAGCGAATCCCCGCACCCGACCGATCCAGCCGGGGTCACCAGGCCGGCGGAGTCCTCCCCGCCCACGGCTGGGCCTGCTCGAGC
>JALZDV010000134.1 GCA_030862345.1 Actinomycetota bacterium
CGGGAGCCTGTCGTCGGCCCTGCGAGCGGCCCGGGAGCTGCGGTTCGGCACGGTCCTGGTCAACGAGGTGCCCACCTGGCGGGCCGACCAGATGCCCTACGGCGGCGTGCGGGAGAGCGGGAACACCAAAGAAGGTCCGACGTATGCGGTCAGGCAGATGACCGAGGAACGCCTGGTGGTGATCCAGCCGTAATCGTGCCCGCCGAAAAGCCCCCCGAGCTGGCACCGATGCTGGCGACCACCACGTCGCTGCCCCCCACCTTCGACGGATGGATCATCGAGCCGAAGTGGGACGGCGTGCGGGCGATCGTCACCGTCCACGCCGGCGCGGTGAGCATCGCCAGCCGCCTCGGCAACGACGTGACCGGTGGCTACCCCGAGCTGGCCGGGCTGGCCGCGGCGTTGGACGTTCGCTCGGCGGTGCTCGACGGCGAGATCGTTGCGTTCGACGACCGCACCGGGCGTCCCAGCTTCCAACGCCTGCAGCGGCGCATGCACGTGCGCCAGCCGGGCGCCTCGCTCCGGCGTGACGTCCCTGTCCAGCTCCTGCTGTTCGATGTGTTGTGGCTCGACGGCGAGCTGATCGCGGAGCGGCCCCAGACCGAGCGCCGAAAGGTGCTGGAGTCGTTGGCCCTGGACGGCCCGTCGTGGCACACCTCGCCGCTCATCCCCCCGGCGCCGGCCGACGAGCTGCTGGACGCCTGCCGGCGCATCGGCATGGAGGGCTACGTGGCCAAGCGGACCGACGCGGTCTACGTGCCGGGCCGGCGGTCGTCGGCGTGGATCAAGGTGAAGTGCATCAAGCGCCGCGAGTTCGTGGTCGGCGGCTGGTCGGAGGGCCAGGGCGGCCGCTCCGGCTCGATCGGCTCGCTGGCCGTCGGCTGCTGGGGCCTCGACCCGGAGAGCGGCGCCAGCACGGGCCGGCTGCACTACGTCGGTCTCGTCGGCTCCGGTTTATCAGGCGACCTGATCCGCCAGCTCACCGAGGTCTTCACCCGCACGGCTCGGGGCGACAGCCCCTTCGCCGAGAAGCTGATCGGCAAGCTGCACTACGTCGAGCCTTTCCTGGTGGCCGAGGTGCAGTTCAACGAGATCACCGAGAGCGCCACCCTGCGCCAACCCTCGCTGCAGGGTTTCCGTACCGATCTCGACCCCGACGAGGTGCTGGCCGACCCGGACCTGCAGGTCGTCATCGCCCAAAGGCCGACGGAGGTACGTATTCGCCAGACGTGGTGACCTCGAGCGCTTCCGTATCTCGGCGCGCTGTTCGCCTCCTCCGGCCGCTCGGATCTTCGCCGAGGCCGTTGGCCGACGTGCGCGGCGCGAGACTTGCGTTGGTTGACGGCACAACCTTCAACTGCGGCGTAGTTGTGCAGCCTGCCCACGGGGCATTCCAGGCGATGCGACGCCTCATCGGCCCACCTTTGATGGGAACCGATCGACGGATTTGAGGGCAGTAGGGGTTGACACATCGGCGTCGTCGATGTGATAGTGACGAATCGGACGGGAGTGATCACGGCGTACGCATGGCTGCCGGCCATGGGTTGAGAGGGTAAAGGGGTACCCGCGAACGAGGCGCCCCGACGAAGAGTTCGTCCGGCTCGTCCGACGACAAACTGTCATCGACACCGCGCTGTTGTGCCAACACGAGGGAGTGCGTGCAGGAAACTGTCACCGTCCGAATCCACATGAGCATCCGGGAGGCCCAACATGTCCGTTCAACAGTCCGTACAAGAGCCTGAGACCCCATCTGGATCGTTCGGGGAGTATCTCGAGCAAGGTCAAAGTTCTGCAGCAGTATCCGCAGCGGGCAATGCGCAGAAGGTGGAGTTGTTTGCCAAGGGTGCCCCGATCGGGTGGCTCGGTGAAGACAGCAGTCAGTGGTGCGTCGTCGCGTCAAGCGATGCCGCCGTATCTCTTGTTCCTTATGTGTATGAAAGCGTCCTCTACTACCGGAATGCGGCCGACTCGTCGCGCTACCTCTCGGTGAGCGACGGCTCCCACTATGTGGGTTTCTACAACTGGATCGGTGCGCGTGGTTGGACGTTGAACGGCAACGTTCTGACGTCGCTCTATACCAATGCACAGTTGTCGTACTGGTCGTCGGACAACGGGTACGTCTACGCGAACTCGGGAAGTGGCTACACGCCGTTGACCGTCCAGTTCCAGTAACCCGGCCGTGCACCGAGCGGGCCCAGGTACGTAGGCGTCACTGCCGACGACGTTTCGTGTGGGGGGGATGCCGGCGTGCTGGACAAGATCGACCACGTAGTCATCTTGATGTTGGAGAACCGCTCGCTCGACAACGTGCTGGGCTGGCTCTACACCGACGAGCAGCCGACGCAGTTCGTCGGTGCCGATACGACTCCGGTGTACCAAGGTCTTCAAACCGGGACCTATTCCAACCAGTACGACGGGCGCGTTCTCCCGGTGACGGCCGGCACGACCGGCGCCAGCGGTCACGCTGGCGTCGGGCCACAGCCGATGCGTGTGCCTGGCCTCGACCCCGGCGAGGAGTACGCCCACGTCAATCAGCAGCTGTTCGGCTCGCCGAGCGCGCCGACCACGGCGAATCCACCCGCTGGAACCCCGGCCGGAATGGCCGGGTTTGCCTATGACTACGACGCGCCCTATGAGAGTTGGGAGCAGCTCGCCCAGGTCATGGAGGCCTACACCCCAGCGCAGTTGCCGATCCTCAACGGGTTGGCCAAGGCGTACGCCGTCAGCGATGCGTGGTACGCCTCGGTGCCAACGCAGACGAACCCCAACCGGGCGTTCTCTCTCTGCGGAACGTCGTTGGGCCGGGTGAACAACACCTTCGATGCGGTGGAGCAGTTCCCGACCAAGACGATCTGGAACGCCCTGCCGGCAAGCACCACATGGGGCATCTACTACCACGAGCCTTGGCATGCGGGTCAGTGCTACACGCAATACACCTTTCCCAGCTGTAACGACGCGCTCGCATCCGGCGAGGTCGAACCGATCGCCACCTTCTACAGCAAGGCGAACTCCG
>JALZDV010000135.1 GCA_030862345.1 Actinomycetota bacterium
AGCCCGGACTGGCCGGACGGCGAGACGGTGCCGGCCTGACGCTCGCACAGCTGTCACCGGAACTCATCCGGCACAGCGCCCCGGCCACCCGACGAGCGGTCCTGGATCCGCTGACTTCCACCGCCCGAGGGGTCAGTTGGGCCCAGGACGAGCTGCTCGCGCTGGTGACCTGGACCGCGCCACGCCGTGGACCGGAGTTTGCCATCGCGGCCCTGGCGGTCCTGGACGAGGCGCGCCTGCTCGGAATCGTCGCCGGCGACGCGCTCACCGAGCCGGGTCGGGCACTGCTGACCGGCGCGATCGACTTGGAGCAGTTGGTCGCCTCCGTCCTGCCCACGGTGATCGATCACATCCTGGTCCAACCGGATCTCAGCGCGGTTGCCCCTGGACCTCTCGAACCGGAGTTGGCGCGCTCCCTTGCCATGGTCGCCGACATCGAGTCTTCCGGTGGGGCAACGGTCTATCGAATCTCGAACGCTTCGCTGCGGCGGGCGCTCGATGCCGGCTGGTCGGCACAGGATCTGCATGCCTTGTTCGCCCGGCATTCCCGGACATCGGTCCCGCAGACACTGACGTACCTGATCGACGACATCGCCCGTCGACACGGCGGGCTGCGGGTCGGGGCGGCAGCGACCTACTTGCGCAGCGACGACGAGACCCTGATCGCGCAAGTGACCGCGGACCGGCAGCTGACCGAACTCGGCCTGCGCGTGCTGGCCCCTGGCGTCCTGATCAGCAGCTCCCATCCTGAGGAGGTGCTCGATGGACTGCGCTCGGCCGGATACGCGCCGGCCGCTGAATCCGCGGGCGGCGTGGTCCTCACAGGCGTGGCCCAGCGACAACGCGCCCCAGGCCGCCGCAGCAGTCCGCCCCCGCGGCCGCAGGACTTGACCGTCGAGGACCGGAAGACCGTCGTACGGCGGATGCGTACGGGTGATTCGGGTGTTCGCGCGCAGGGCCGGTCGAGGGCGCGGGCGATCCCGGCCATTCCGGGCGTGACCACGGCGACGATCCTGGAGACGCTGCAGCGTGCGATCCGGGAGGACGAAGGTCTCTGGATCGGGTACGTCAATGCCGAGGGCCAGTCCAGCCAGCGCTTCATCGAGCCGATGACGCTGACGGGCGGCTTCCTCACCGCGTACGACCATCGCCGCGACGAGCCGCGGACCTTCGCCGTGCACCGGATCACCTCGGTCTTGCCCCCCGATGACTGAGCTGCGCGAGGACCCCTTCTGCACGTGCTGGGCATGATCGGGCGCCTACTCTGGACAAGTGACCGACGGACCCCTGATCGTGCAGTCGGACAAGACCCTCCTCCTTGAAGTCGACCATCCGGATGCCGGCCGCTGCCGCGCGGCGATCGCGCCCTTCGCTGAACTCGAGCGCTCGCCCGAGCACGTGCACACCTATCGGGTAACCCCGCTGGCGCTGTGGAACGCCCGAGCCGCTGGCCATGACGCCGAGCAGGTCGTCGACGCCCTGGTCCGCTACTCGCGGTATGCCGTGCCGCATGCCCTGCTGGTTGACGTAGCGGAGACGATGGCCCGGTACGGGCGGCTGACCCTGGCCACCAACCCGGTGCACGGGCTGACCCTCACCAGCAACGACCCCGCGGTCCTGGCCGAGATCAAGCGCAACAAGAAGATCGGCCCGATGCTCGGAGCTGAGCTCGACGAGTCCACGGTCATCGTGCACGGCTCCGAACGAGGCCGGCTGAAGCAAGCGCTGCTCAAGGTCGGCTGGCCGGCTGAGGACCTGGCCGGGTACGTCGACGGTCAAGCCCACGACATCGCGCTCAACCAGGACGGCTGGACGCTGCGCGACTACCAACGAGAGTCGGTGGAGAACTTCTGGGCCGGCGGCTCCGGCGTCGTCGTGCTGCCCTGCGGCGCCGGCAAGACCCTGGTCGGTGCGGCAGCGATGGCCGAGGCGAATGCGACCACCCTGATCCTGGTCACGAACACCGTCGCCGGACGGCAGTGGAAGCGCGAGCTGATCGCGAGGACCAGCCTGACCGCGGATGAGATCGGCGAGTACTCGGGCGAGCGCAAGGAGATCCGGCCGGTCACCATCGCCACCTACCAAGTCATGACGACCCGCCGTAAAGGCGAGTACCGCCACCTGGAGCTCTTCGATGCCCACGACTGGGGCCTGATCATCTACGACGAGGTGCATCTGCTCCCGGCGCCGATCTTCCGGCTCACCGCGGACCTGCAGTCCCGCCGCCGACTCGGCCTGACCGCCACACTCGTCCGCGAGGACGGCCGCGAGGGCGATGTGTTCTCGCTGATCGGGCCCAAGCGGTACGACGCGCCGTGGCGCGACATCGAGGCCCAGGGCTGGATCGCACCTGCGGAGTGCATCGAGGTACGGGTCTCGCTCACTGACGACGAACGGATGATGTACGCCCTGGCTGAACCCGAAGAGCGCTACAAGATGTGCTCGACCGCGTCCTCGAAACGACCGGTCATCCGCCGCCTCGTCGAGAAGCACGCCGGTGATCAGGTGCTGGTCATCGGCGCCTACCTCGATCAGCTCGAACAACTCGGCGCCGACCTGGACGTACCGATCATTCAGGGCTCGACGACGAACAGGGAGCGGGAGAAGCTCTACGACCTGTTCCGTCGCGGCGAGATCAACACCCTGGTCGTGTCCAAGGTGGCGAACTTCTCCATCGACCTGCCTGAAGCGGCCGTCGCGATCCAGATTTCCGGGACCTTCGGCTCCCGCCAGGAGGAAGCCCAACGCCTCGGCCGCATCCTGCGGCCCAAGGCCGATGGGCGGCAAGCACACTTCTACACAGTCGTCGCCCGGGACACCCTCGACGTCGACTACGCAGCGCACCGGCAGCGCTTCCTGGCCGAACAGGGCTACGCGTACACGATCGTGGACGCGATCGACGTGTAGTCACCATCCGCTGGGAAGACTGGAACGTCATGATCTTCTCGGCTGGATGGGCGGGCCCATCGTCAGTGCAGCGTGCCGCCGGCTGATCTCCTCCAACGCTGCGGGATCCGGATTTCCGTCGGCTTGGGCGAAGTAGGCCGCCTGCTCGATGAACAGGTTCTCCAGTCCACCGGGAACCGCGATCGCAACAGCGCGTACCGCGTCGTCTCCCGCGCACGCGAACGTGTGCTGTACCCCTCGCGGCATCCATACGAAGTCACCAGACGACGCGAAGTGCCGCTCGTCGCCAAGCTGCACATCCAGCCGCCCCGACACGACGTAAATCGCCTCATCCACCGTCTCGTGCAAGTGAAGTACCGGCCCGGACTCCCAAGGGCCGAGTTCGAACTCGGAGACGCTCAGCGCTCCGTTGGTGTCGCGGGCGGTCGCCTTGAACGCAATGAGCGTGTTGGTCAGCCGCGCGGCCCCCGATGCGATGACGTACGGGCTTGCACGCTGCGGCGCAACCGCACCATCGAGCAGCCCTTCGTTTTCCTCCACCATGCCGCCTAGCTTGACAGGGCTGGAGGTTGCCGGAGCACCTCCCAGCAAATCGGATTGACCGCATGATCGACTTGGAAGCCAAGCTGATTCGCGACCAGGATGCTGTGCTGCTGGGGCGCAACATGTTCGATGAGTGGTCAGGCTACTGGCCCACGTCCGACGAGCAACCATTCGCTGACTTCATCAACAATGTCAAGAAGTACGTCGTCACGTCGACGCCGCTGACGAATGCGTGGGGTGACGCAGAGGCGGTGTCGGGTCCGATAAGTCGACATCGTCGGGGAACTCCGGGCCCGCCCCGGGGGCGACATCGGCGTCCACGGCAGTATCGCGTTGGCGCAGTCGCTCCTCGCCGCAGGGCTCATCGACGAGTTGCAGCTGGCCGTCGGTCCGGTCCTGGATCCCACGGGCCGGCGACTGTTCGAGCGCCTCGACGACTGGCGCCGGCTGGACCTGCTCAGTGCCATCCCCACGCCGAGCGGCAGCGTCTGGCTCGTTTACCGAGCCGCTTGAGCGTATCCGCCGCAACGAGCGCACGTCGCGACGGCTGCGGCAACCGGTGATGCCGACTACAGACTGGCGAGGCCTTCGCGCAGGATGCCGCCACCTGGGACTGACGCTGATGACACGGTGCGGAGCCAGCAGCCGGGTGGCCGTGGAACCGACTAGCCGGTGAGATCGGAGAGCAGTTGGACGGCCAGAAAGCCAAGCCCCAATCCGCCCACCATGGCGACCAGGAATATCAGTCCGGAGCTCACTCGCTTGATCATCACCCGCACGACCTTGCGACGCGCAGGGCTCAACCGGGGTTCCGGGCTATGCCCGAATCAGGCCGCGGTGATGCGCAATCGTTACGGCCTCGGTCCGGCCGGACGCTCGCAGCTTCCCGAGGATGTTGGACACGTGCACACTCGCGGTCTTCTCGCTGATGAACAGTTCGCTGCCGATCTGACGGTTGGTGCGACCTCGGGCGAGCAGCTCGAGGACCTCCTGTTCCCGCGGCGTCAGGCCCGCGCCAGCCGAACGAGCCGACGTCGGTGCCCCGATGTCGAGCCGGCCTCGACGGGCCAGAGACTCCACCGCGGCCTGCAACGGAGCCGCGGCCAACTCCCGGGCGACCTCGTAGGCATGCCGCGCCTCCGCCTGTGCCGAGTCCCGCTGATCGGCTGCGATCAGCGCCTCGGCCAGACGCAGCCGGCTCCGAGCCTGCTCGTAGCGGTCGCCGTACCCGAAGGCCTCCACCGTGGCTTGCCACAACGAAACGTCAGGAGTACCGCTGAGCCGGCTCGCCTCGGCGTCCACGCGGGCAACCCAGGCATCAGCTTCGACGCCGAGGGCCCGACTACCGCGATCGGCGCGGCACTCCCGGATGACTCGCGCCACGATGTCGAGAAAGGGCTCCGCCTCGGCGAGAACGGTGGCGATCCGGTCCGAGTCTCGGGCCAGACGCAAGCGTTCGACCTCGTCGGCGTAGGCGCTGATCAGTAGCCCGGTCATCCGGATCTGGGCCATGAAGGTCGGTCCCCAGGCCGCCGTGACCCGCTCGGTCGCATCGGTCAGGGCTCGCCGTGCCTCAGCCGGGGATCCGGCCTGGATGGCCAGTTCGATGCCCACGACCCCGACGATTATCGCGACGATCGGTACATCCATCCAGCGCCGCGCCTCGGCTAGATCAGCACTGGGATCCTCGCCACGGGCCACCGTGCGGTACATGCCGGCGGCGACGATGTGGCGGGTCGACTCGGGGCCGTGCGCCCGGCAGTCATCGACGATCCTCCGTACGGTGTCCCAGTCGCCGGCGATGAAACAGACGTGCACGGTGAAGTACAGCGTCTCGGTGGAGTAGGTGCCGTACGGCAGGCCCAGCTCGACGGCACGTCGGTTGCCTGCCTCCAGTAACTTTCTGGACTCTTGTAGTTCCCCGCGGTTGAAGGCGGCGACCCCGAGGTTGTAGGTGGCGCGCATCTCGGTGCTGACGTCTCCGGAACTGCGGGCCAACTCGAGCGCCCGGGTCAGCTGTGCGATCGATCCACCGCCCTCCGGCAGCTTTTCGTAGACCCGGGCCATCGTGATGAGCAGATCGGCGCGCGCGTCGTCGACGGAGTACTCCTCAGCGACGGCGACACCTGCTTCACCGACGGTCTTGGCCTCCTCCAACTTGTCGACGAAGAAGGCAGCCCGCATGTGGATGGCCGCCGCCCAGGCCCAGGTCTGTGCCGTCTTGGCCGACGGCTGCGGACCGAGGATGTCCATGGCGGCGCTGGTGTGCACGTAGGCCTCGGCATCACGATCGGCATAGAGCAGGTACTGGCCCAGGGTGTACCGCACCCGGGCGACGAGCTCGGGTTCAGCGTCTGCCGCGAGACTGTCCGAGGCGAGGTTCGCCAGCTTGACTGCTCTGGTCAGCTCACCGGCCGCGGATGCAGCGGCACTTGCCTCGAGCGCCGCGACGGCGTAGGACCGGCCGATCCGCTCGGCCGCATCCGGAACGCTCGGCCACAGGCTGAGCATCCGCTCCAGGTGCTGGAGTTGCTCGACCGGACCGCGCAGGCGGGCCGCATCACGCGCTGCCTGCCAGCTCGCAGCCAACGCGCCGGCCAGGTCGTTGCTCTCCCGGTAGTGCAGTGCGAGCTCGGCGGCCGATCCGGTGTCGGCGAGCTGCTCGGCGAAGGCTGCGTGCAGCCTGACCCGCTCGCCGGGGAGCAGGTCGGAGTAGGCCGCCTCGCGCAGCAGGGCATGCCTGAACTGATACTTGCCGTCGTCCTCGGCGACCAGGATGTAGCGGTTGACCGCTTCCCGGACAGCCGAGTCGAACGCCGGTGCCGGCAGGCCGGCCACGGCTGCGAGGACATCGTGGCTGACGCTGCGCCCCGCGATCGCGGCCACCCGGACCACATGCTGGGCATCCGGCGGCAACGCCTCGAGTCGGGCCAGCAGAATCTCGCTGAGTCCCTCCGGAACCGTGCCCGCCCATACCGCGGCCGAGAGCTCGTCGTCGTAGTGGGCGAGGCCGGGAATGCCGGCCGCGGCGGCGAGTTCCTCGGCATAGAAAGGATTTCCCTCGGCCCGCTCGACGATGCTGCGCAGCACCGGGTCGGCGATCCGATCCGGTCGATTGGCGCGGACCAGCGCCGCGACATCCCGGTCGGGCAACGGGCTGAGCACCAAGCGGTCCACGACGTCCACCCGCGCGAGCTCGGCGAGCCACGGCCGCAGCGGGTGACGCCGGTGCATGTCGTCGGTGCGGTAGGAGCCGATGATGACCAATCGCTGGTTGGTGAACCGGCTGATCAGGAACCGGAGGAGATCGCGGGTGGACTGATCGGCCCAGTGCATGTCCTCGATCACCAGCAGCACCGGACGTAGGTCGGCGAGGTCGAACAGCAGCGCCGCGACGGCATCGAAGAGTTGCCGCTGACCGGATCCAGCCGGTGCGGGTGCGACCCGATCCGGTTGCTCGGAGTCCCGGCCAGCGCGGCCAGGCTGATCGCCGAGCAGACTCACGATGCCTGGGTGGGCGGCCATCAGGTCGGCGATGGCGGGGTCAGGATCACGCTTGAGAGCGGCCAGCACCTCGGTGAAGGGAAGGTACGGAAGGCCGAGTTCGCCCAGGTCGACGCAGTGCCCCACCTGCAAGCACAGATCCTCGCGGGCTGCCCACTCCTCCAGTTCGCGTAGGAGCCGGGTCTTGCCTACCCCCGCATCCCCGGCGAGCAGCACGGTCGACGGCCGGCCGTCACATGCGGTGTTGACC
>JALZDV010000215.1 GCA_030862345.1 Actinomycetota bacterium
TTCCTGGGCCGTCGCTATGACGATCTGATCGAGGTCGGCTTGGAACACATGGTCCTGGTCGGCGTCTCGGTGCTGCTGTCGACAGTGATCGGCGTGCTGATCGGAATCACGACGTATCGAACCGAGCGCCCCCGAGAGATCGCCCTGGCCGTAACCGGCTCTTTCTTGACCATCCCATCCTTTGCTCTGTTCATTCTGATGATCCCGGTCACCGGTATCGGGTCGCCGCCGGTGATCGTGGCCCTGACCATGTACGGCCTACTGCCGATCGTGCGGAACACGATCACGGGGCTTCGCGAGGTGGACGTGGCCACGGTTGAGTCCGCGCAGGGCATGGGTATGGCCCGTGGCCAGCGCTTGCTGCGGATCGAGTTGCCCCTGGCCTGGCCGGTCATCGTCGCCGGCATCCGGATCACCACGTTGATCCTGGTGGGAATCGCCACGATCGGTGCGATCGTAGACGGCCCGGGCTACGGGACGTTCATCTTCGACGGCCTGGCCAGGGTCGGTTCTCCCGCGGCCATCAATCTGGTGCTCAGCGGGATGTTGGGGGTCATCGTGATCGCCATCCTGTTCGACTCGATCCTTGCCGTGCTGGGCAGGCTGACGACCTCACGAGGAATCCGATGACCGACACGACGACCAGGCACGAGCCGGCTGACGGCTCGACCGGAACCGCAACCGGCGCCGGCAAGATCATGATCAACCTGGAACACCTCGGCAAGCAGTACCCGAAGGAGCCCAAGCCAGCAGTCGACGATCTCACCCTGGAGATCCCGGAGGGTGAGATCGTCATCCTGGTCGGACCGTCCGGGTGCGGGAAGACCACCACGATGAAGATGATCAACCGGATCATCGAGCCGACATCAGGCCGGATCATCCTGGGTGGCGAGGACGTGACCCGGGCCGATCCTGACCAACTTCGTCGCAAGATCGGGTACGTCATCCAGCAGATCGGCCTCTTCCCGCACATGACGATCGCGGAGAACATCGCGACCGTTCCCAAACTGCTCGGTTGGGACGCCAAGCGGATCGACGCCCGGATCGACGAATTGCTGCAGACGGTGAGCATGGCTCCGGAGACCTATCGCAACCGCTACCCCAAGCAGCTCTCCGGTGGACAGCGCCAGCGGGTCGGCGTCGCCCGAGCCCTGAGCGGAGACCCGGCCGTGATGCTCATGGATGAGCCGTTCGGCGCGATCGACCCGATCACCCGTGACCGGCTGCAGAACGAGTTCCTGCGCCTGCAGGCCGAGGTGCGCAAGACGATCGTCTTCGTCACCCACGACATCGACGAGGCGATCAAGATGGGCGACCGGATCGCGATCCTGAAGGAGGGGTCGCGAATCGCCCAGTACGACACCCCGGAACAGATCCTCACCGCACCGGCCGATGACTTCGTCGCCGACTTCATCGGCCGCGGCGCCTCGCTCAAGCGGCTCAACCTCAGTCGGGTGCGCGACATCCACCTCAGTGAATGGCCCACCGTGCACATCGGGGACGACTACGCGCGCGTGCTGGACGTCCTGCGGAACTCTGACAAGGGCTTCGCGCTCGTTCTGGACGAGCAGCGCAAGCCGCGGCGCTGGGTCAGCGCGCCGGACCTGCAACGCGGCGGCGACCGCCCGCTGGATCAGATCGGTCTTCCGCCCGAGGCGATGGTAGAACCTCAGGCCACCCTCAACGACGCGCTCAATGAGCTGATCACGGCCAACTACAGCGTCGCGATCGTGGTGAACGCCAGCGGGGAGTATCAGGGCATCGTGGATATCGACAGCATCAACGAGGCGATCCGTACGATGCGCACCGACGCCCGGGCCCGCGCCCGGATCGGCCTGGACGCCGACGAACCCGCCAACGAGGCAGCGCAGGTCGGACGATAGCGATGACCAGCACGGTCGAAAAGGCACCAGACCTGGGGGCTGCTCCTCAGGCGGCGATGGCGCCGGTACGTCGGGAGCGCCGCAGCCTGGGCAGCTACCTGTTCATGCCGGTCTTCCTCGCATTGGTATGCGTCGGGCTGTACCTCTACATGTCCAACCAGGAACTGGACACGATCGAAGAGCGCTCCCTGAACGCCAGCAACATCATCGACGCGACCTGGGAACACATCCAGCTGGCCGCGGTGTCCACCGTCTTCGTCGTGCTCATCGCCATCCCGCTAGGGGTGTTGATGACCCGGCCGTTCACCCGATCCTTCCGCGGAGTCCTGCTGACCCTGGCCAACATCGGCCAAGCCGTCCCGACGATCGGCATCCTGGCGCTGCTGGCCCTGGGTGTGCTGAGCTTCCTCAACGTCGACATCGGCTTCACCGCGGCGATCGTGGGCTTGGTCGCCTACGCCGTGCTTCCGGTGCTGCGGAACACGATCGTGGGACTCGGGCAGGTGGATGAGAACATCCTCGAGGCCGGCCGTGGCATGGGCATCTCCAAGTTCGGCGTGCTGACCCGCATCGAGCTGCCACTTGCCGTCCCGATCATCCTGGCCGGTGTCCGCACCGCGCTGGTCATCAACGTCGGCACGGCGACCCTGGCCGCCTACATCAATGCCGGTGGGCTCGGCCGCATCATTGTGGCCGGCCTGTCCACGAACCGGATCAACATCCAGCTCACGGGCGCCATCCTGACCGCCGTTCTGGCTCTGCTGATCGACTACCTCGCCGGGATCGCCGAAGACGTCCTGAGGCCCAAGGGCCTCTAGCAAGAGTTCAGTGACACTCATCAACAGGAAGAGAGACCGGAGACACATGGCGATCACGAGGAAGATGCGGACTGCGGCCGCGCTGGGGTCAGCGCTTGCCTTATCGGTCAGCGGATGCGGCGGCGATGACTCCGGTGGTGGAGGAGGCGGTGGCGGAGGGGAGGATGCGAGCCTCGACGGCGCAGAACTGACCGTCGGCGCCAAGGAGTTCACCGAGTCCAAGGTGCTCGCCCAGATCACCGCGCAGGCACTCGAGAACGCAGGTGCGACGGTGGATGACTCCTCGCTGTCGGGCAGCGCGACCGTGCGCGAGGCGCTCGAGGCCGGCGAGATCGACATGTACTGGGAGTACACCGGGACCGGCTGGGTGAACATCCTGGGCAACGACACCACCGACGTACCCGACGACTTGTTCGCCGCGGTGGCCGAGGCCGATGCCGCCAACGAGATCGCTTGGCTAGAGGCCGCCCCGATGAACGACACCTACGCCATCGCGGTGCAGAGTGCCTTCGCCGAGGAAAACGACCTCACGACGATGAGCGACGCCGCCGCTTATATCCAGGAGAACCCGGATGAGGCAACCATCTGCGCGGCAAGTGAGTTCCTCAACCGCGACGACGGTCTACCCGGTTTGCAGACCACGTACGAGATCGAATTCTCCGAGGTCGTCGAGCTTGATCTGGGCCTCATCTACACCCAGGTCGGAGACACCTGCAACTTCGGTGAGGTCTTCTCCACCGACGGCCGGATCCTCGCCAACGAGCTGACGGTCCTGGAGGACGACCTGGAGTTCTTCGTCCCCTACAACGCTGCGCTCACTCTGCGCCAGGAGACCCTCGACGAGTTCCCGGCGATCGAGGAGATCATGGGCCCGATCTCCGAGGCACTCACCAACGAGGAGATCACGGCTCTGAACGCCGCGGTCGATGTCGATGGGGAGACCGAAGAGGACGTCGCAACCCAGTGGTTGGAGGACAACGGATTCCTCGGCTAGCCAACCGATCCGACACGACGCCGAACGGGGCTCCCACACCGGGCGCCCCGTTCGGCATCCGGGCGTCTAGTCCCCGGATCAGAGATCGCCGTCTTCGCGCAGTAGCCGGTCCACCTCCCGGCGGATGAGCCCCAACCGGGCTTCCTTGACCAGCGGAATGGCTCGGCGCCGACGGGTGACCTGACCCATGTCGATGTCGACGGTCAACACCTCCTCGGTATCCTGCTTGGCTTGCCCGACCACCTCGCCCCAGGGGTCGATGATGTGCGACCCACCCCAGAAGTGCAGCGCGTCCTCGGTGCCGACGCGATTCACGAACACGACGTAGACCTGGAACATCCGGGCATAAAACCGCGTGATGTCCATCCAGTACGTCTGGGAGTCGTAATGCTCCGGGAACGTGCTCTGCGCGCTGGCGGTCGGCACGTACAGAATGTGTGCCCCGTCCTGAGTGGCGAGGAAGGCCAGCTGTGGCTGCCAGGCGTCGTTGCAGATCAGGATCGCCGCGCGGTGTCCCGAGGGCATCGGAAACGCCTGCAGCGACGGCCCCGGAGTGAAGTGTTTGCGTTCCTCGAAGATCGAGTACGTCGGCAGATAGAGCTTGCGGTGTACGTGGACCGGAGCACCGTCGCGGTAGTAGGCGGCACTGTTGTAGGTGAACAGGCCGCGTCGTTCGGCCTCGACGAACCCCATCAGCACGCCGGCATCTCCTGCGGCTCTGGCCATCTTCCGAAGTCGGAAATCGTCGGGATAGATCGACAGGTCATCCTCGACCGTTCCGATCGAGTAACCGGTCAGGAACAGCTCCGGGAAGACCACGAGATCGGACTCGTCGGCCACGTCCGCGACCAGCTCTTCGGCCCGGGCGAGGTTGGCCGCCACATCGCCCAGGGTCGGGGCGAGTTGGGCCAGGGTGATGCGCATGGCGCGGACGCTACGCGGCTATCCGTGCGGTGGTGCGACGTGTGCGGCCAGCTGTTGGCCGTGCTCCCGGAGCCGGTCCAGAACCGCCTGCATCGCACCGAGATCGAAGCGGCTGGCCGGCCCCTGCAGCCCGAGGATCGCCACCAGTTCGCCACCAGCGGCGAGCACCGGTACGGCGATGCCGTTCAGCTCGGTCTCACGTTCCCCCAGCGCTTGGGCGAATCCGTGTTCACGCACACTCGACAATTCCTCCGCCAGGTGTCGTGGATCGGTGATCGTCCGCCGGGTGTAGGCCATCAGCGGCCGGTCGGCGTCCTCGGCCCGGAAACCCGGATCCTCGCCTCGGTGATCACGCATGAGGTCTCGAAAGGCCAGGAATACCTTGCCCGTTGCTGTGGCGTGTGGCACGGCAGGTCTACCGAGCTGGGCGACGCTGCGAACCGAGGACGGGCTCTGTACGAAGTCCACCGTCATCGGCGTCGCCTCACCTGGCACGGACAGCGTCGCGGTCTCGCCGCTGATCGAAGTCAGCGCCAGCAGATGCGGCCGGGCCACCTCACGCAGGTCCACCCTGGCCAGGGCCGAGTGCCCGAGTTCGACCAGGCGCAATCCGAGTCGGTAGCGACCGGTGCTCGGTATCCGTCGGACGTACTCCTCACGCGCCAGGGTGGCCAACAGCCGGGATACCGAACTGGCGTTGCTACCGACCCGGCGGGCGATCTCGTTGGTGCCCAGATCTCCTGGGGCGGCGGCCAGGCAGTCGAGTACGGCCAGCGCCCGTTGGACTGCTGCGATGGGCCGTTCCGAGGTCGAGGTGAATCGCGCGGCAGGATCGAGGATGGCGGACCTCGGCACCTGGGTTCTACGCGTTGTCGGGGTCGGCTGAGCCATGTTACGGTCTCCTCGATTGTGAAACGTTGTTGCCCATGGGGCAACGCTGCCGGACGCAGTGTGCACGTTCTCGCCGTACCAGGCAAGCACCAAGCACGGCGCCCGGCGGCGGATGTCCCCGAGCTTCCGCTACGCCCCGGAAAGCTCCCCGTTCGCCCGTTCTCGTGGAGTTGATGTGACCAGCCCGCCTGACTCGTCCACCCCGCCCACCTCGTCCGGCACCGTCGGCCTGCTCGAGCGGCTTGCTGCGGGCCCGGTGATCTGCGCCGAGGGGTACCTCTTCGAGCTCGAACGCCGTGGGTACCTGCAGGCTGGTGCATTCGTACCCAAGGTGGTGCTGGACAACCCGGAGCAGGTCAGCGCTCTGCACGAGGAGTTCGTGCACGCCGGCTCCGACGTGGTCGAGGCCTTCACCTACTACGCCCACCGGGAAAAGCTGCGGCTGATCGGGGCGGAGGACCTACTGGAGCCGATGAACCGTCAGGCCCTCGAACTCGCGCGCGTCGTCGCCCGCAAGCACGGCGCCCTACTCGCCGGCAACGTGTGCAACACCAATGTCTACGACCCCGGCGACCCGGCCACGCATGACCAGGTGCGCTCCATCTTCACCGAGCAGATCGACTGGGCGGTCCAAGCCGGCGCCGACTACATCATCGCCGAAACGATCAGCTGGGCCGGCGAGGCCCAGATCGCTCTGGAAGTGATCCAGGCTGCCGGCTTGCCCTCGGTCATCATGCTCGTCGCGCACAAAGAGCCCGACATGCGCGACGGGGGAACCGTCGCCGAGGTCTGCCGCAGGCTGGCTGACAACGGAGCCGATGTCGTCGGGCTGAACTGCGCCCGCGGGCCGGAGACCATGCTCCCATTGCTGGCCGAGGTGACCGCGGTTGTCGACGTACCGGTTGCCGCCCTCCCGGTCCCGTACCGCACCACACCGGACGAGCCCACCATGCAGTCGCTGCGTGACCCGGTCGGTGAGAAGCTGTTGCCGGGCGGGATTCCGTTCCCGACCGCACTGGACCCGTTCACCTGCAACCGGTACGAGATTTCGGAGTTCACCCGCCGGGCGACCGATCTGGGCGCCAGTTACCTCGGAATCTGCTGCGGGGCCGGACCGCACCACATCCGCGCGGTGGCCGAGGGACTGGGCCGGACACCGCCGGCCAGTGCCTACTCACCGGACATGACCAAGCACGCCTACTTCGGTACGGACCCGAGCCTGCGCCAGAACAACCAGACCTTCACCAGCCGGCTTTGACCTCCTTGGCCTGACGCGGCTGAACCGTGGGAACTGATCCGGCGAGGGTTTCCTTTCGGGCTGAGCTGCCAGGGGAAGAGGCACTCGTGCGCGAGGTCGTAGCGCGCAGCTTCGGTGACGAGCACGTTGCTGACCTCATGGATGCTCTGCGGGCCTCAACCGCCTGGATCGATGGGCTGAGGCACTTGTGCTCAGTCCGGCCGGCGTCGCTCCCGAACACCAAGGGTGTGGCGTCGGTACGGCGCTGATCCGCTGGGCGCTGGACCCCGTTCGGTCGCGATCTGAGCCGTGGATGACCCGAACGCTGGTCTGCCCGCAGGTCTTGTGGGA